>CAYQPF010000003.1:0-113047 GCA_964419225.1 uncultured Candidatus Cloacimonadota bacterium
ATGTAGTACTCGACGGCTATAATACTGATGACTATTTTCATATCAACTTCGGCTGGGGTGGACAATCTGACGGCTGGTATATGCTTCCGGATGAATTCCCCTACAATTTAACTGTAGTCGAAGGTGCGATCATCAACATCGAACCGACTGTTTATGCCACTTTTTCTCCGGATTCAATGTCATTTTTAACTCCGGAAGAAATCGAAAACAGTTATCGAACTTTAACAGTCACAAATACGAGTTCAGTACCAATTTCCTTAGAGCAGATAAATATGACTCCTGATTACATTAATGGATGTCTTGAATGGGATGTTAATTCTGAATTATTGCCTATCACTATTGAGCCGGATTCAACACTTGAATTACCCGTATATATCATATTTTTGTTAGAACAAGTGAGAGATACTGTTGATGTTAACACCAGTTTAATTTTTGATAAATTTGTTTATAATTACCCAATATATATTGATCCTACTTTAGATAATCAGGACAATACCAACATCGCTAATCCCGGCACAATTAGGCTGTCCCAGAACTATCCCAATCCCTTCAATCCTTCGACAACGATTAGCTTTTCCTGTAAGAAAGCAGAAGACATTTCTCTGAATATTTACAATATTAAGGGTGAGAGGATCAGCAATTTATTTACGGGAAAGGTTGAACCCGGCAAAAAGACTCTTACCTGGAACGGGCAGGACAATTCGGGCAAAACGGTAGGAAGCGGAATATATTTCTACAAGATATCGAACGGCTCCACAGAACAAACCCGGAAGATGCTGCTAATTAAGTAGGCATGTAAATATGTTACCAATGAGACGCAAATATTCGTCTCTACAATGGTATTTATCAAAAGACTAACATTTAAAGAAAGATAATTTGGGGGGCAATGTTTGGCTGAAGCCAATGGAGAGCTGGTTTTGGTTATTTTTTTACCCGGCATAAATGCCGGGTCTATTGATAAACAGCTATATTTAATCACAAACTAACATTTGTGGTTACTCTCAAAAAAGCGTCAGAGTAGTTCCAAATACTCTTTCCTTTTCTGATTTCAGAAATCATGTGTAAGTAGAAATTTAAAATTAACTCTGATGGAGGAATTCATATGAAATCTTGTCTGATTGCGACCCTTCTGCTTTTGGTTTTTTCCTTATTCGGTACACCTGTTTCCTTGGATAAGGCAACAGTTGTAGCACAAAACTTCTGGAATCATACATATCCCCAAAAAGAATTCACTTTAAAACCAGTTGTTCGCTTGGAAAAGGATAATGTTTTGTTAGCATATGTTTTCCCGCAAAACCCTACAGGTTATCTTGTTGTTTGTGCAGATACCGATCTTCCGGCAGTCATAGCCTATTCTGGCACTTCTGATTTTGCTTCCAAAGATGTTACACAAGAAAATATTTTTGCCAAAATTTTAAGACAAGACATTACTTACAGATTGCAAACACTCCCAAATCTTTCTGAGGCTCGAGTTCAAGAGCGAAATCAACTTTGGCATGATTATCAAAACAATATTTTCAACGACCGTACAGAACAATGGCCTCCTGCAGGATCAACCGTTTCGGAAGGTTGGTTAGAAAGCAATTGGAGACAGGAATATCCTTTCAATCGTTTATGCCCGATGGATCCGATTACAGACAATCGCAGCTTGGCAGGCTGCCCGGCTATAGCTATGGGGCAAATTCTAAATTACCATAAGACAATAAATGATGTTTTTTTTACTGATGCAGATGATTATCATCACGGCTATAATGGCCGTAATTATGATATTGATGATGATTATGCTGAAATTGGCTTTGTTAATTGGCCTGACTTGAATGGTTACTTACAAACAATGTCCCACCAATACAGGTATGGGGAATATATTCCGGATGAGGATAAAGCAGCTTTAGTCTGGGCGTGTGGAGCTGCTGCCAGGCAGATTTACTCTTCAGATTTATCCGGCACTTTTGGAATAGCCTATGCCTTTGAAGCTTATCAGAAATTTAATTTTACGAATGCTCAGTTAATTCCGAATAATGATTATTCTATTTTTGAAACAATAAGCAACAATATTAAGCAGGCAAAACCTGTTCATTTTGGAATGTCAACTTCGACGTTAAATGCCGGTCATAATGTTGTTCTGGATGGCTATAATACAGACGATTATTTCCATGCTAATTTCGGTTGGGGCGGTCAGAGCAATGGCTGGTATTTACTACCCGATGAACTGCCCTATGATTTGACAGTTGTCGAAGGAGCGATCGTTGATATTGTACCAACAGTATATGCCACTTTTTCGCCGGATTCAATATCTTATCTGACTCAGGAGGATATCGAAATCCAAAAAACTATTACTATCACGAATACTAGTTCAATTCCTATTACTTTGGAGAGTTTTACTTCTCAAATGTATGGGAATATAATGTTAGCTCCAAATGATGATGAATTGCCTTCTATTATCCAACCTGGTGCTAGTTTTGATTTTCATATTCATACAATAGGCATTATTAGGGACGGATTAAGAGATACTTTACAAACATCTGCTTCAATAATATTCGATAAATTTGTGTTCAATCTCCAAGTTTACTTTGATCCAGAACTTGCCAATCAGGATAATACCAATATCGCGAATCCCGGTACTATAGTTCTTTCTCAAAACTATCCCAATCCTTTCAACCCTTCTACAACGATTAGCTTTACCTGTAAGAAAGCAGAAAGCATTTCTTTGAATATCTACAACATCAAAGGTGAAAAGATCTGCAATTTATTTACTGGAAAGGTTGAACCCGGCCAAAAGACTCTTACCTGGAACGGGCAGGACAATTCGGGCAAAACTGTTGGCAGCGGAATCTATTTCTACAAAATATCTAATGGAACAATTGAGCAAACCCGGAAGATGTTGTTGATTAAATAGTTACTTAAGAAGAGATGCTTTTCGAGAGTTTTACCGCGAATTGTACGAATTAAGCAAATTTAGAGAAGAGAGAATTAGTAGAAAGAATAAAGTCTTGAGACATGAGTCCTTAGACTTGAGCCTGGAAAATCGAGAATTGGAAATCAGGAAAAAGAGTCAGATGTGTCAAACAAATCGGACTTGTAAAACAGGAAACCAGTCTGAACATCGTTCTGTTCACCATTAACCATTTACTACTTACCCTTATCCCTATCCTGTTTATCCTGTACGTCCCTGTTTTATTTTCAGTTTGGAGTTATTCTTTCTTCCAGATATTCCTGCAGATTACGATCATCCTTGCTGAAGCCGACACCCAGCAGAATAATTTCTTTAGAGCCGGACAGGTACTTTTCGAAGTACTTTTTATCTTTGATTTGTTGTATGGCTTCCTGAGCATTTCCGACTTTGAACTCCATGATATAAACATGATTCCCGGTTTCAATTACGGCATCAATCCTGCCTTGATTGGTCTGCACTTCAGCTTTTAAATAGACACCGACCAGATTCAGAATTCTGTTTTATCTACATAAATGCACTCATTTCTTATAATCTCTTTGAACTCTTGAGGTCCGAGTGAAAGCCTTTTCATTCTTACCTCCGCATTCTCCTGAATCAATATATATTGTTGTATGGAAAAGTCAAGAATTACGATCTAACAATGCACTATTTTCTTATTTCATTATTTCTTGACAAATACTATCTAAATTTCTATAAGAATTATTGCTATCAAGGAAGTTAAATATATTGTGGAGTATAAATGACAAAATCAGAAAAGAAGAATCAAACAATCGAGAGTGTTCAAGATTTGTTAAATATCCTTAGTACAGAAGAAGATACAAGAAAAATCAAATTATACCGAGGTCATCTAAGCTCTAAGTTTGAACTTATCCCTGCGATCTACCGGGATGGATTAATAGAAAATGAAGATAAGATAACAAATGATATACTTTCGATTATGCCGGATGAATTTAGTGGCACAACTTCAACAATCGAAAAGCTAATAAAAATGCAACATTATGGAATTCCTACCAGACTTTTAGATTTAACGGGGAATCCATTAGTGGCTCTTTTCTTTGCATGTTGGGATAAGATTGGGACCCATGCTGAAGAAGATGGTGAATTGATTATTTTTAAAATAGATAGAAAGGAATTAAAGTATAGTAATAATTACAATGTCACTGCATTAGCAACACTATGTTATCAGGAAACTGAAGATAACATAAGTGCCAATTTGTTATATTGTACAAGTGATTTGAAGCAATTTCCGAAAAAACTTGAATCCTATTGTACCAAAAGCCAAGATGAAGAAAAAGCAATTTCTAGTATCGTAAAAAAGTTTTTAGATCTGAAATCAGACTATACAAGCAAAAAGATTAGTCTGTATTATTTCTTCATGATGGCAAAAAATGACCTTGAAAATATTGTTTACGACAATTTATGGCTACCTGAATCTGATACAACTAAGAAATGGTCTTTAAAAAAAGTAAATATCTCTGATGATGAATTTAAAAGAAACGCTATACATTTTCATGAGCTAATTGAATTGTTCTTTAGCGTACTACATGAAAGACATATTAATGATATTCGTAGAGAGATCCCCTACCATGAGGACAAAATTGACCCCAGTATTTTTTCCAAACCAATTTTCTTAAAACCTTTTTGGAATAACAATAGAATAGTTAAGCAAGATGGATATTTTGTTTTATTTGGAATGAATGAACACAAGAAACTGTGTCCAGAGATAAACCCAGAGGTTTACATGAAATATACAATTCCTGTCAAAAATGATAATGGTGAATATGTAAAAAAGAAAATATATAATGACTTGAACAAGTTAGGAATAAATGAACAATCTCTTTTTCCTGAATTACAGAATGTAGCGAGTTATGTCAAAGAAAAATATCACGTTGAGAAGAAGAAGGGTTAACGTATTTCTTGTGAAAGCTATTATTCATTTTTTATTATGAGGATGAGATGGAAACAATAAAAAACAGTAAATACTTGGTTTTAGTTAACAAAATTTCCGACACACTTGCTAAGGGACAAATAAAAGCTGTAATAGCAATAAATAGTCATTTGATTGATACTTACTGGAAGGTTGGTCAGTTTATTATAGAGTTTGAACAGAAAGGAGATCTTAAAGCCAAATATGGAGAAGGATTACTGGAAAATTTATCCAGAGATCTTTCTTTGAAGCATGGGAAAGGGTTTAGTTTAAGTAATTTAAAGAGAATGAGACAACTGTATATTTCGTATCCAATTGGTGCGAAGCCTTCGCACCAATTGACATGGTCGCACTATGTTGAACTCCTCAAAATAGACGATAAATTTGAACGAAGCTTTTATGAGAACCAAGCATTATTAGAAAACTGGTCCGTGCCAGAATTAATACGACAGAAGAAATCTTCTTTATTTCTTAGACTTGCATCCTATAAAGATAAAGAGGGGATCCTTCTATTAGCAAAACAGGGTCAGAAGATAGAAAAGCCTTCTGATATTATTAGAGATCCTTATGTTTTGGAATTCTTGCAAATACCTGAACCATATCACTTACAGGAAACTGACTTAGAAGAAAAGATAATCAACAAATTACAGATCTTTCTCTTGGAACTAGGTAAAGGGTTTGCTTTTATTGGAAGACAATATAGAATTACACTTGGGAATAGGCATTATTTTGTAGATTTAGTATTTTACCATCGTATTCTAAAGTGCTTTGTTTTAATTGACTTGAAAAAAGAAGAGGCCGGATATGAAGATATTGGGCAAATGAATATGTATCTTGGTTACTTTGAAAATGAAGAAAACACTGAAGGGGATAATCCTCCAATTGGCATAGTCTTGGCTAAAGAAAAAGATGAGTTATTGATTAAATATGCTATGCACAACATCAGTTCACAGCTTTTTGTTACCAAATATCAGTTATATCTACCTAATCGAGATGAACTAAAAGATCTAATTGAAAGTCAATTGTATCCATGAGACATAAATATTTTTACCAATGAGACGCAAATATGCGTCTCTACAAGAAAAAATTGGCTGACCTAAGAAAGTCAGCCTTATTCATACATAATTCACAATTTATAATTTTTCAATCACTTCCTTTTCGATAGCAATTGCTTCAGCATCTACTTTGTTGGCAATGGTGAGAGCTTTGGCGGAGATTTCCTGGACGAAGTTCTGATCTTCGATACCAGCCATGTTAATCTTCACATTCAGATATGCTGATTTGGCTGCAGCGTTGGCAGTGATCGCACCCACACCTGCATCAGAGAGGGCATTGGTATTACCGATCTTGGCAATCATGCCGGCAAGCTCTACAGCTTCGGCAGCAATTTCGAGAGTCTCGAGAGGAGTCAGGATAGCTTCTTTGGTTGCATTCTGGATAGCAGCATTACGGATTGCTTTGTCTTCATCTGTTGCCTTGGGAAGTTTCATAGCACCCATCATCTTGTAGAAAGCCTGGGTATCTTTATCGATAGCTTCGAGGGATCTTTCTTTGATGCTCTGGCCTAATTCAGCGATTTTCTTCGCTTCTTCAGTTACCTTTTCATATCCTTTCTTACCGATGGTCAGATTAGCCACCATCGCTGATAAAGCACCGGAAATAGCAGAACAAAGAGCTGCCACACTTCCACCACCGGGAGCAGGACTGTCGGAAGACAATTCATCGGAGAATTGAGTTAAAGTCATATTCACCAGATTATTCTTGTCGGCGATACTGTATTCAATGATTTTCTTATCCATATCAAAAGGACTGAGTTCTGCCAGACCCATGGACTGGATAGCTGTTTCAATGATCTTTCTTTCCGGAATACCACAGCTTTCACCCATGCGGTTGAGATAGTATTTACCAGATTCGATGATTGCATCTTTAGGAATGAGTCCTACAAGTTCACTACCGGTAACAAGGATACCTTTCTGCAGTGCAAGTTCACGCACTTTTTCCAGCACTATATGTGCAGGTGTGACTTTATAGTTGGTCAGATTGATACTGATCTGAGCCTTGTTATATTCATCTATATACCATCCGACAGCTTTACAGTTCTGGAACAAACCGGGAACCATGATCTTATTGCCATTTTCGTCTTTCATAATCTTGCCGTTGGCATCTTTCTTAGCCTGTCCACTTTCACGGATCATTAAAGCCAGTTCATGAGCTTTTTTCTGGTCACGAGTATTGAGATTGATGTTGTAGGCAATGAGGAATTCACGGGCACTGGTAGCAGTAGCACCGGATTTGGCATTGAAGGTATGAGGACCGAAGTCTGGTTTCCAGTATTCTTCAGTAGCTTTTTGAGCAAGAGCTTCGTATTCACCTTTACGCACTTCAGCGAGATTCTTCCACTCAGGTTTGGAAGCGGAGTATTCATATAAGTAAACAGGAATGCCGAGTTCATCACCGACTCTTTTTCCCAGTTTTTTGGATAATACAACACATTCTTCCATGGTCATATCGGAAACAGGGATGAAGGGGCAAACATCAGTAGCACCCATGCGGGGATGAGCACCTGTATGTTTGGACATATCAATCAATTCAGAAGCTTTCTTAATCGCCAGAAAAGCTGCGTCAACCACAGCATCAGGTTCGCCTACAAATGTAAAAACAGTACGGTTGGTATCGGAACCCGGATCAACATCCAAAAGGGTAACGCCTTTCACGGTTTTGATTTCCTGAGCAATGGCATCCAATACTTTATGATCTCTTCCTTCGCTAAAATTAGGTACGCATTCGACTAATTTCATTCTTCCTCCATTAGTAATAATTATTCTAATACCAGAATTTATATGATAATAGTCCAGTCAACAAATTTTGGTAATAAGGGAGTAAAGCAAGGATGAACACCAAGGATGGAGAGGGGTATGAGATAGTTGAGAGTTGAGAGTGCCCTGAACATTAAATCACATAGACTTTCATGGACTTACACTGACGAACACGGAGTGGAGAGGTGACAGGTGACAGGTGCCAGGTGTCAGTGGGAGATTGAAAGGATTGAGACAAGATAAAGATTGACTAATTATTACAAATTGTAATAATTGGAGAATGAAGAAAGAATTTAAGACTGATGGGAGCATAAAGGAGATCATTCCTTTAAAGCCGGGCAAGGGTATAGCCAGACCTTTGTACGGGACAAGAATACAGGCAGGGTTTCCCTCACCTGCAGAAGATTATATCGAGGCAATGCTGGATCTCAATGATTATCTTATCCAGCATCCGGCTGCCACATTTTTTGTCAGAGTGGACGGTTTTTCCATGATGAATGCGGGTATTTTCCCCGATGATATTCTCATTGTGGATCGTTCTCTGGAACCATTTTCCAATAAGATCGTGATTGCTGTGATTGATGGAGAACTCACTGTTAAAAGACTGATCAGAGAGAACGGTAAACGCTATCTGATCCCGGATAATCCGGACTACCCTAAAATTGTGATCGAAGACTGGATGGATCTGACCATCTGGGGAGTCGTTACATATGTCATCCACAAGGTCTGATAAACTGAAGCCAATCTACGCATTGGTGGATTGTAACAGTTTTTATGTATCCTGTGAACGGATCTTTTATCCCTACCTGGACAATAAACCGGTGGGAGTATTATCCAATAACGATGGATGTCTGGTCGCTCTGTCCAAAGAAATGAAAGAGTTGGGAATTGAAAGAGGAACTCCAGCTTTCAAGATTGATCATTTGATCAAGAAATTCGATATACATTTATTCTCCTCCAATTATGCTTTATATGGTGATATTTCCTCCAGAGTGATGAAAGTGCTTTCGCAATTCAGTCCGGAAATGGAAGTCTATTCCATAGATGAAGCATTCTTATCACTGGAAGGCATTCCATGCACATCATTGACTGATTATGGCAAAGATATCAGAAGGACTATCAAGCAATGGATAGGTATGCCGACCACGGTCGGGATTGCCCGCACCAAGACGCTGGCCAAGCTTGCCAATAAGATCGCCAAGAAAAAGAAAGCATATGAGGGTGTATTTGATCTGACAGATCATCCTGATCTCCAGGGGATTCTGGAAGCAACACCCCTGATAGATATCTGGGGACTGGGGTACAGACAGTCCAAAAAGATGATGGGCTACGGAATAGTCAATGCCTGGCAGTTTGTCAATGCCCCGGAGAAACTCATCAAGAAGAAACTGACCATTGTTGGATATAAGACACAGCAAGAACTGAAAGGTATTCCCTGTATTGACATGGAAACAGATATCAAAGCCAAGAAGAATATCGTTACCTCCAAGTCCTTCAGTTATCCTGTGAGTGAATTGGAAGAACTGGAAGAGGCAATCTCAACTTACTGCTCCAATGCAGTGGAGAAATTGCGAAAACAAAACTGTATGGCCAAGCAGGTAATCGTATTTCTTACGACCAATCCTTTTAAGAATACTCCGCAATATGCCAATTACAAAGATGGTTCTCTTTTTTCTTATTCACTTTATACGCATGATTTTATTCAGGTGGCGACAAGAATCCTCCGCTCTATTTACAAGAGCGGTTATGTTTATAAAAAAGTAGGGATAATGATTTACGACATTATCAAGGTCGAGAATTATCAGCCGGAAATCTTTATCCCACCTCAGAACTATGATAAAATGTTGAAAATCATGGAGAGTATTGATGTGATCAATTCCAAATTAGGAAAGAATTATATTCAATACGGAAGCAACGGAATCAATAAAACCTGGTCTATGAAGAGGGAAAAACTTGGAGAGGCCAAGACAACCAGTTGGGAGAAACTACCCAGAGTGAAGGCTTGATATGTGTGGTCAGTTTGCCATATTTTCCAAATTACAGGATATCATTAATTACTACAATTTATTACAGGAAATCGAAGAAGAGCTTCAAACAGGAGAGACAGTCTATCCGGGAAAACAGCATCCAGTGCTGCTGAACTTAAACCAGAAAAGGAAGCTGGAATTTATGCAGTGGGGTTTGATACCATTCTGGGCTAAGGATGCTGAAGTCGGAAAGATGCTGCACAATGCCAGATTAGAGACCTTGTCAGAAAAGCCGAGTTTTAAGTATGCTCTGGAAAAAAGAAGGTGCCTGATCCCGGCAAACGGATTTTTTGAGTGGACAAAAAGCAAAAAGAAGCATTATTTTCAGGTCAAAGATAAGGAACTGATCTCTTTTGCGGGGTTATGGGAAAGCTGGAAAGACCCTGAGAACAACATTATTAAGACCTTTACGATAATTACAACTGAAGCTAATGAAGCAGTCTCCCCTATTCACAACAGAATGCCTGTGATCCTTAAACCGGAATTCTATCATGACTGGCTGGGATTTAAAATAGCTAAACCAGAAGAGCAGCATCAGTTTGAGGCAGCGGAAATAGTAGTCAGTGGGCAGTAGAAAAAACAGTTGAGAGTTAAACCTTTTATGCCTTTTTTGAAGATAAGTATGCAGTTTAACAATTAATTTATTGACCGACTTAAATATTTCTGAGATTGGTATTTTTTGATTGCAGAAGTTGAAAATGCATTTGAATATTGTTCTGAAGGAGACAGATTTGATGAGGAAATCAATATTTCTTTTACCCACGCTTTGGCTGGCAGTTTGTTTTTTGAATGCTTTTCCTGTTAATAGGAATTTTTATGATGATTATAATGAGCAAATATCGGATACAAGGAGTTTGGCACTAGGTAAAACAAGTAATCTTAACAGTAATCAGGCATTCTCCTTATTTGATAATCCCGCACTACTTTCCCACACTGACAGAATGCAATGCGGAATTAATGTTAAATTTGAAAATGAAGCGATAAAGAGAGTTATACACTCTTCTTCATATAATAATATAGAGGGTAATTATAACTATTCTAACCGTGATTTCAAAAACCAATTGTCTGTTAATTCATTTTCTGTTGTTATACCCATGTTCAAAACTGGCGGAAAACATCAATTAGGATTGGGAATAGGTTATAGAGAGCTATATGATTACAATTTTGAATTAGAACCTAAAGCAGGATATTTTAAGGATTCTGAGTTTTATAAAGGCGGATTAGATGTCTTAACTCTGGGCCTGGGTTTGAAAGTCACTGAAAACGTATCCTGGGGTTTAAACATCAATAGAGGCAAGAGTAAGAATAAGAGTGAGCAGTTGCTTTTCCCAGAAGAAAATTCATATTTGTTTAGTGATGCCAATTACAACGAAGAAATATCAACAATGTTTTTTTCTTTTGGAGTTAAGTACACACCCAGCAGTAAAATTGAAATTGGCTTAGCTGCTACTATGCCGCATGATATAAACTATAGTGCAAATATTTATCATATGGGTATTACTTTAGAGAAATTGAAGGAAGAGTATTCAATAAATTTGCCTTTGGAGTATTCCCTTGCAGTTAATTATTATACATTTCCTGATTTTCTCGTCGCTTTTGAATATCGAAACAAGAATATTAAAGCTTTGAAAGCTGATTGTTCAAAGCCAGATTTACCCGAATCCATTCCCCTCTATAAATTTAAGTCAAACAGTGTAAAAGATGGTCATGATTTTAGATTTGGAATAGAGTATAAGCTTCGTTTTCCTATAAGAGCTGGGGTTTTTTACACAGCAGTACCACTGATTGATGTTTTTTACAATTCTTACAGTAATAGCCTAGAGTCAGACATGAAGCCCAAATATTTAGAAGGATTCACCTTGGGTACAGAATTTGCCTTTCAAAAGCATGTTGTTATTGGATTAGCATATGAGGTGGCCCAAATTTCGAACAATAATAGTAATTCGAGCAATTATCGTGGTTTTTATGAATACTCCCAGAAATTAACCTACCAGAAGTTCAACCTGAACCTTATTTACAAAATTTGATCAATAGAGAAACTGTGCTAGATGGAGAGAAAAGTTTCGCAGTCTCAATGATGGAAACCAATACTTTTGTAAATAAATATTGACTTTATTTAGGGCTGGATGCAAAAATTGCATTATATTTGGGGAGGGCATATGCAAAGTGTTGATATATTTACAGAAGAGATGCGTAAACATAAACTTGATCAGGTCGTAATAGATACTTTTTTACAGTATTATCAGCAACTTGTGTCTGGAGCGACAGGCAAACTTGGCAGAGAAGAGATTGAAGCTCCTGGCTGTCAGAACATCGTTAATTATGAAGAATTACCTGAAGGTGATACAGCATTGTTATCCAAATTAGCAGTGATCAAGCTCAATGGCGGTTTGGGTACGAGCATGGGTTTAACCAAAGCTAAGTCGCTGCTGAGAGTTAAGGGAGCAGATAATTTTCTGGATATTACAGCGAAGCAGATAATTTATATACGCGAAAAGACCGGAATCAATATCCCCTTGATATTTATGGACAGTTTTAATACCTCGGCGGACACATTAGATTACTTAAAAAAATACCCGGAGTTGAAACTAGATTATTTACCTTTGGATTTTCAGCAGAATAAATTCCCCAAAGTACGAGAGGATAAGCTGCATCCACTGCAGACCTCTAATGTTTCGCAAAACTGGAATCCTCCTGGACATGGGGATATCTATATGTCTCTGGTTTCCACCGGGATTCTGGATATTCTTCTGAGCAAGGGTTTCGAATATATCTTTGTTTCAAACTCAGATAACTTGGGAGCTGTAGTTGATAAAAAGATTCTCTCTTATATGAAGCAGAAGGAAGTACCGTTCCTGATGGAAGTCTGCCCCCGTACAGTTCTTGATAAAAAGGGTGGTCATTTAGCCCAGACCAAAGCAGGGCAATTAGTCTTGAGAGAAGTAGCCCAGTGTCCGGAAGAAGAAGTGGAAGAATTCCAAAATATTGAATTATACAAGTATTTCAATACGAACAATCTCTGGATCGATTTGAAAGCATTGAAGGAAGAATTAATCCGGAACAATAATGTAATGTTATTACCTCTGATTCTCAATAAGAAGAAAGTCGAAGATGTGAAGGTTATCCAGATAGAAACAGCTATGGGAGCAGCGATCAGCACCTTTAAAGGCAGTAAAGCTTTGGTGGTGGAACGGAGCAGGTTTGCCCCGGTGAAGAAGACTACAGACTTGTTGGCAATCTGGTCAGATGCATATGAATTAACAAATGATTACAGAATTGTACTTACCCCGCCTTTGACAGAAGCGCCCACGATGGATCTTGATGAGAAATATTACGGTTTGATCGATGATCTGGAATTGAGATTTGCTCAGGGTGTGCCTTCACTTAAGGAATGTAAAAAGCTCAAAGTGAGAGGAAATGTTTTCTTTCAGGGAGAAGGGATAATTTTTAAAGATGAAGTAACGATCAACAGTATCAATGACCCTCAGTAGGAATGCATTTTAGATGCTTGCTTTGATCAAATCTACTTTGAAGAATTCCGTAATATACGGCTTCGGCAATATTGCCACGAAAATAGTCGGTTTTATCCTCCTGCCTTTCTATACTCAGACTCTGGCAGTGTCAGATTATGGTGTATTAGGTATGATGGAAGTGACAGCAGATGTCCTGATAGCCACCTTTGGACTCAATTTATATTATTCCTACAGCCGTTGGTATTGGGATGATAAGCATAAGAGTAAGCAGAAGGAAATCACTTTTACAACATTTACTTTTCTGATAGCTGTATCTATGCTGATGATTATTTCAATGTCATTATCATCAGGAATTTTATCAAAGATCTTATTTGATTCAACTAAATACAGTTACTTAATAGTCTTAATGGCGACATCTGCAGGTTTTATGATCGCCGGGCAGATTCCTGCTTCTTTGATGCAATTGAAGGAAAAAGCATTGTTGTTTGCCATTTCGAATGTTATCAGGCTGATAATTTCACTTGGCTTGACAATCCTTTTTGTTGTAGGTATGAAGAGAAATGTAGAAGGGATCTACGAAGCACAGATCATCTCGTATTTTATTTATTTCCTGATGCTGACCAAATTTATCTGGAAAAACATGACTCCTAAATTTGAACCAACAATTTTGAAGAGTATGCTACAATTCAGTTTTCCTTTGATGCTGGCCTCTGTAGCTAATATTGCTTTGTCAGTATCTGACAGATATTTTTTGAAGTTCATGGCGTCCTTAAAAGATGTGGGAACATATTCACTTGGGTATAAAATGGCTAATACGATCAAAGTATTTCTGGTCACATCCATCCAATTAGCGTTGACACCCATCCTGTTCAAATCAATGAATAAAGATAATGTGAAGAGAATCTACAGTAAATCCTTAACATATTTTACCTATATAACTATGCTGGCAGTGCTGTTTATGTCGATGTTCGGCAAAGAGATCATCAAACTGATAGCACAAAAGCAGGAGTATTGGCCGGCATATCAGATCATTCCGATAATTTCATTCGGTGTTATTTTCACGATGATGAAGGATAATGTGGCAATCGGTTTATCAATTGAGAAGAAAACAAAAACCATTTCTTTGGTGATCATCTTCAGTTCGTTTATCAATATAGGGTTGAACTGTTTTCTGGTGAAGTATTATCAGAGCTATGGTGCAGCAACCTCATTTTTAGTATCCCAAATCATTTACTTCTTCCTGATCTTTCATTATGCTCAGAAGTGTTACCCGGTTAATTATGAAAAGAAGAAATTGAGCTATATGTTCATATTAGGTCTTTGTCTTTATGCTATATCCACACTGACAACAGACTGCAGTTTATTGATTCGGCTAGTTGTTAAATCAGGATTGATTATGAGTTTCCCGGTCATTCTGTATTATCTCAATTTCTATGAGCAGGCAGAGCTGGATACAGTCCGCAAAGCTCTTAACAGTTATCGGGAAGTAGCTCGTAAGTATTTACAATAGACCCCATCTTTTTCTAAAGAATAATTCCAGACAAAAACAAATTATGAACAGCCCAACGAAGTACCATTTTCTATAAAGTGGAATTTCCAGATATTTGCTTTCCTTAATTTTCTCAGTATTTTTGGGACTGATAGCTGAAGTTTCCTGAGGAGAAAAACTTTTGCCGTCGGTAATCTTACTAATATAAGACAAAAGAGGAGAGTTGAAATCCAGATCTTTTTGTTCAGCATTCTGTTCATGAATGAGGAATTCACCTTTGGAAGATAATTTCAGACGATCATCCTGTACGATAAAACTATATTTACCTTCTTTGAGACCTGCCACTTCAGCTTTATACTCATCTCCGTCAGGATTAAGAAAATCTACATAAACTTCTTTGTTGTTTTGCAGAATTCTAATCTTAGGATTAATATTTCTGAGGATGTTCAGTTTTTCGTCGAAAGCACTCAGTTTAACAACAGCAGATTCACCAGAAAAGTAACTGTTTTTTACAGAATAGGCATGGAAACGATCTGTGTTTTGACTGCTGATCCAGGAGATCAGATCCATGATGAAATTGCGGTAATTATTGTTTTCATCCCACAACTGCCATTTCCAGAGATTATAAAAGGGCAGAAGAATGCTTTTTCTATTCAGCAGATCACTGTAAACAATAGCAGGACTTCTGGCTTCATTAGAGAATTCTGCGAGAATCTGACTTTCATTCTTGGCTTTGATATAATAATAATCCAAAGGTGGGATATTTTGAATATCCTTTTCACTGAAGCGGAAAAGTTCATACTGTTTACTGGCATTGGTTAGTTTAAAGCTATCCTTGAAAAGGTTAGCAATATTGGACATTGTCCCCGGGAGGTATTCGAGAAGCTGATTCTGAGGTTTACCCATGAAGATAAGTCCCGTGTTTTGAGAGAACCAGGAACGAAGAATATTTAAATCAGCAGGATTGAAATTCAAGGTTCCATTATTCAGGATAATGAGCAGTACCGGCTTATCTTTCAGCTCCAGATTGATCTTAGTGCTTTTTATATACAGTCCATTATTTTTACTCAAAAGGACATTTTTTGTCCAGTGTTCATTGAGATTTATCACCTCATTGAAGAATTTTACATCCCAATTGAGTTTATCAGAGATAATAATAATTTTAGATTTATTATCCAGAACCTGAATTGAAGCCGGATAGATATTGTTGACTGAGTTAATTTCACCAGATACAGGAACAATTCTGAATTTGAGGGGCATGAGACCAACTTTGGCAAAGGTTTTATCCAGAGATATCCTTTGAAAACTCTCTTTACTGAAATCAATGCTCTTCTTTTCGATAAGCTGATCGTCTGCGTAGAATTCCAGAACAGCTTTACCTGCATAATTTTTGGCCAGAAGTTCTGCGATAACAGGTGTTATTTCATTTTTATAACAGGTCTTGTTAAGAATGAGGTTAGACAGTTGGAGATCAACATCTTTGGTTTTGGTTTCAATATTGATAGTGTGAACCGGAATATGCAGATTACTCAGTTTGAGCAAAGATTCTTCGCGGAACCACCCATCAGAAAGCAGATAAATCTCCTGTACATTCTTAAATCCTTTACTCTTACTATATTGTTCTACTGCTTTAATGAAGTTCGTATTATTGACAGATCCCGAGACTCCATCGGCAAAAGTAATTTCTTCCACTTCAAAGTTCCCGGAATATTTGTCTTTGATGGTTTGAATAAGTGGTTTAAGCAATTCCTTTTTAGTATTTTTATCAATTAAAAGATCCATGCTGCGGGAATTGTCAATAAAAAGCAATACTCTGGGTTTATTCCAGGTATTGCGGACAAAGCTGAGAACAGGGTTAACCAGCAGTACAGCTATGATAATCAGAGAAATACTTCTCAGAACATATAGCAGCAATTTCCTGCGGGGAGAAATCTCTGGTGTTGACTTCCTGTAGAACAACCAGACTGTAACCAAAATTAAAGTAGTTATTAAATATATCATTAAAATCTTAATTTGCTAAAAAGAGAAAAAGCTAATCCTTTTGTATTAATAGGAAGGAAAGCATCTGTTAGCTGAACACCCATGCCTGATTCCCATCTCTTTGTGTTAAAACCAAGTCCGTAAGAAACTGCCAGAGGAGTTTCTTTTGTTTTAAGAGCTATACCCATTCTAATGGGAAAAATACCGAAGCCCTGATACTCAACGCCTGTAGATAGTCTGGCATATTTTGAAGTAAGAGCAGAGCTTTCAGAAGCTTGCTTTGCATCAATTGACCATGACAAATCTTTGTATTTATACAACAGTCCTAGTCTTAATTCCATAGGGATATTAGTGGTAAATGCATCTATATCTTCTTTGCTGTTTTCGGAAGTATAGAATTTATCACCTAATTGAGAAATGTATATACTGTCTGCAAACACATGATAATTTTGTCTTTTAGTTTGGCCAAACCAGTTAATCATACCCAAAATATTATCAACAGTTAAACCGGCATACAGATTTTTATAGACTTCTGAAGACAGACCGAAAGCTGCTCTTCCGCCTAATCCTGCCACACCATAATCCAAATTGACATTTTGATTTAATTCCATGCCCGCATCAGAACATTTGAAAATCCCTTCAAATTTTGATGTTTCAGCCGTTACAGAACCTGCTAATAAGCTTACATTAAAACCATATTTAATTTCCGGAATGGAAGATTGTGCCAGAGAGGGAAAAACATCGAATAAAGAATAATTACCAAAGCCCAAAGTAAAGTCAACAAAAGAGAGAAAATATAAATTACAATTGGCTTCATTAAAATTATAACTACGGTCATACTCATTACCAAAGAAGATCAAGTTCAGATAATCCTCTGATAATTTACCCCTGATAGCAGCATTTGAACCTATAGACATACCAAAATTTCTTTTTGTATAAGCAAAAAGAATTGTCTTAGTATTAACTTCAAAATCCAGATGTCCTTTCAAATCTTTGATCAAATCATGCTTATCGGCATCTGACAGGTATTTCCCATTAACCTGATTGTAAGTATTCCCGGAAATACCATTATTGCTCATGCCAAAAACTGTGGCAAAAAAGGTCATTTCATTACCCAGTAAATTCTCACCTATGCGTGCAGGATTCCAGTAAATACTTTCTATTCCGCTGCTTCTCATGAGGTAACTGTCTGAGAATGCAAGAGAAGAAGGGGTGGTCAGGGTGTTTAAACTAACAGAGATCAGAACAAGAATAAGAATTATTGTATATTTCATAACCACCTCAATTACTTCCCAGATGAATTTGCACAGTCATTCTTCCGGTCAGTCTAATATACTGATTAGAGTAAACTGTAACATAATCCCCGGAATCCTTAAATTTAAATTTGAAGCCATAATAGACCATTGGGTTTTGGGAGAAAATCCTGGATTGACCCTTAGTGATAACAAACTGTGTGTTTGTCAATGCTGAAACCACACCATCGGGAGATGCAGCAATATCGGCGGCAGTCTGCTTCATCCGCATTAAGCCCGGACGATCAGGCGAGACATAATAAACATCAGATGTGTCTTCATAGTTACAGAAGAAGATTTCAGCTTCTGCAGCGACAGGGAATTTATTTTCAATATCCATATTAATAATAATCACTGAATCATCTTCGGCATAAGCTTCCAATTTCTTCTCAATTTGGCTTCCTGTTTCCGGAGAAATAGCTAAATTTTCGACTTCCGCAGCAGTAATTTTATTACTTTTAACTCTTAGCTTAAAGGGAATCAACACATCATAAGTACCCTGGATGGTATTCTGAGCATTGATAAATCCCAGTTGCTCAGGATGAGAATTATTGATAATGAAGTAAGCATTAGTAAGAGAAACCTGAGTCGGAAAAACATTAACCAAATCTGCGGCTGAATCAGGATCAAGGGTAAAATCCGTAATTGTATTTTGAAATTCAGATTCGGCTGCATTGAGATGATTGACTATGTTTAGGGATTTTGATTTTAAAGAATTTTTATTAAAAGCTGTTAAAGTCCCATGGAATTCACAATCGAAGCCAATACTGTTTTCTATGTTAAGTGTGATTTTAGCTAATGCTATTTCTAACGCCGCTTCAATATCGTAGGGATAATTTACATTGATTTCAGTTAAATCATCCTGAACATTAATCTTTTTGTTGAAGATATTTCCCTTGAGTGAAGACATGAAAATATTTGTATATGATATTTTGACTAAGCTGGCATACGAAGATCCTTGATAATACTGGGATGTAAACCTTAAACTGTCCATAATCTGATTGTTATCCAGACTGCCTATCCGGGCATCAGTTAAATCAATATTAACTATTCTGTTAAAATCGGTACTACGTTTAAGGATAATTTTTAAAGGTTGCCCATCAGGCATATGAATATTGTTAAACAAAACAGAAATTGAATCATTCATTATCCCTGTTTGTGCATCTCTGGCTTCAACAGACAGAAATCCTCTGCTGACAACTCCATAAGCCATTTCAATACTACCTTCGTTTTTGATAGAGATAGCCCCGGAAGCAGGAACAGGAATAAAGGGAGTGGAATTATCCCTGATAACTAAGCTGTCACCTATATCCCGGCCTTGAATATTACCCTCAGAGGTCAGGTACATGGAATCATTAGCTGCTATAATGTTATGATCTCCATTGGCCAGTTCATTAACATAGTAGTATTTATTCATGAGAGGAACATTAAAATTGACATCCCATTGGGGAGCTTTTGGTTGTTCAAAAGCACAACCGGCAAGTAGCATGAAGCTAAGTATGAATAATATAAGTCTCTTATGCATCAGACCTCCTATTTAATCTCTGAAAAATAAAATACTCCTTTGGCAAGTTGTTTGTCAATAAAAAAACTTAAATCAGGTAAATTAAATTTATTTTTTAACTTATTAAGCAAATAATTATCATGTCCTTTGAAGAGGGATACATCTTTTGGGGAAATATATAAGGCTTTATCTACGTCAAACTTCTGACAAATACAGGTAAATAAAATTTCTGCCCGGACGAATTCGCCGAAGGCCGGATGATAAGGTCCGGCAACTACATTTTGAATATCAAGGGAAAGATCAGAATGCAAACCGATTTTAATAACTGTAATATTACTACTTTCTAATTGGAGACAGAAATCAGCACAAAGATCTATACTTTTGTCAAATGAAAGGGGCACATATTGTTGTTGATAAAAGATCTTAGCCAGTTCTGTATTTTTCAAGACCAATAAAGGATAGAGTCGAACATATTTGGGTTTTAAAGAAATTGTTTGATTAAGTGTATGACGAAGCGTTTCCTCAGAATATCCCGGCAAACCAAGAAGCAGTTGAATACCAAGATCAAAATCATTATCCAGAATCATTTGACAGGCATTGCTTGCGGTCTCTGCATCATATCCCCGGCCGGATTGATTTAGTTCAACATCAGAAAATGACTGGATACCTAATTCTATGGTCTTAATATTGTTATTTTTTAGGAATTCAATTATACTCTGATCGATATAATCTGGTCTTGTTGAAATTCGGATTGATAGAAAGCCGTCATCATATTTGTTAGTAAGATTAAGATAGTCTTTTTGTAATGATCTTTCCAAACCTGTAAAATTACCTCCAAAGAAGGCAATTTCTTTAGATTCATTAGGATGCTTGAGACAAAATTTTTGGATGAGTTCTTCGACCTTGTTCAAATCAGGGTTATCACTATTGGTAATCAGATTTTGATTACAATAAGAACAGTTGAATGGGCAGCCCTGATGCGGTATGAAAATGGGCAGGATCAGCATAATTTATAGAGGAAGCAAGCCTGACGGGCAGCACTTTGTTGAGCTTCCTTTTTATTGCATCCACTACCTGAACCTATGCACTCCTGGTTAAAAAAGACATCTACAAAGAAGGTTTTGTTATGATCCGGGCCTTCTTCCTTGATCGTTAAATATTCAGGAACTTGCTGATAGAGGGACTGCATATGTTCCTGAAGAAGGCTTTTATAATTTACCATATCTGTATTGGTAACTTCCTTATGATAATTATGCAGAATAAAACTTTTAATGAACTGTCTGGCTTTGGAAAGGCCACTGTCTATGTAAATAGCACAAATCAGTGCTTCCATACAATCTGAAAGAATAGATTTTTTATCTTTCCCCCCATTCTTTGTTTCTTCTTCACTCAACAAAATATATTCACCCAGACTGATTTTTTGTGCCTGATAAGCTAAAAACTTTTCTGACACAATATTCGATTTAAGTTTGGATAAGGTACCTTCAGATTCTTCAGGATTTTCAAAGAACAACTCTTCAGAAACTATCAAACCCAAAACAGAATCACCCAAAAACTCCATCCTTTCGAACGGTGAAATAAGGTTATCTTCAGTGAAGATTTTTCTGAGATAAGAATTATGAGTCAAAGACACTCTGAGAAGTTCAGGATTTTTAAAAGAGAATTTTATTTTTGCTTGAAATTCTCCCAATTTGGTTTCCCATTCGGCATTTGTGGCATAAATATCTTTCTTTTGAAAAAGATAATTAAAAACTTTTAGAAAAAAATGTTTCACTAGGCAATCCGAAAAGGGCGAAAATTCGCCCTTATAATATTAATATTTTTTTATAATGATGACTCCATTATGACCACCAAATCCAAGAGAATTACTTAATGCATAATTAACTTCTTTTTGGACAGCTTTTAAGGGAGTATAGTTTAAATCACAATCCGGGTCCGGAGTTGTGAGATTAATGGTAGGATGAATTGTCCCCGTGTTTATTGTTTTACAACAGACAATAGCTTCAACACCTGCAGCCGCACCTAAAGTATGTCCTACCATTGATTTTGTAGAATTTACTGAGAGTTTATAAGCATGCTCGCCAAATACTGTTTTGATAGCTGTTGTCTCATTTTTATCATTAAGCTGAGTGGATGTACCATGAGCATTGATGTAATCAATATCTTCGGGTTGAATTCCTGCATCTTTGATAGCCATTTGCATAGCACGGGCACCACCTTCACCATTTTCAGCAGGAGCTGTTATGTGGAAAGCATCACAAGTTGCACCGTAACCTACAAGCTCACCGTAGATCTTGGCATTTCTTTTCAGTGCATGCTCAAGTTCTTCCAAAACAAGAATACCGGCACCTTCGCCCATGATAAAACCTGTTCTGTCCAGATCGAATGGCCTGCAGGCTAATTCAGGTTCATCATTTCTGGTACTGAGTGCTTTTAAACTGCAAAAACCTGCTAAAGCTAAAGGCGTTACAGAGGCTTCTGCCCCACCGGAAATGATCACATCAGCATCACCGTATTGGATAGTTCTCATTGCTGTACCTATAGCATGGTTTGCCGAAGCACAGGCAGAGACACAATTAAAGTTTATGCCTTTAAAATTGTAATCAATTGCTATTTGAGCAGCACCGATATTGGAAATCATTTTAGGAATAAAGAAAGGGCTGATTCTGCGTGGTCCGTGTTGAGCAAGTTTTATTGCTTCTTCTTCAAAGGTGAGCATTCCACCTATTCCAGCTCCTGTAATTACACCAACTCTTTCAGGTTCAAATCCGGAAATCAATAATCCAGAATCTTCTATAGCTTCTTTGGCTGCTATCAAAGCATATTGCGTGTATGGATCCAATTTGCCTATGGCTTTATGTTCAAAATATTCTTTGGGATCATAGTCTTTGATCGTACCTGCAATCTTGGCAGCAAAGGCAGAAACATCAAATCTTGTAATTGTGGAAATACCTGATACACCATCTACCAAATTTTCCCAGGTAGAATCCACATTTTTACCGATGGCATTTATAGTTCCCAAACCCGTTATAACAACGCGTCTTTTAGTCATTGAATATACCTCATTATTTCGTTTAAATAAAAGAATTGCTCAGCTTTCACTGAGCAATTAAAATGTCTTAGTTGCCAAGCTTAGCGTTTAAATACTCTACTGCTTGTCCTACTGTTCTAAGTTTTTCAGAATCTTCATCCGGAATTTCAACTTCAAATTCTTCTTCGAATTTCATGATCAATTCTACTGAATCTAATGAATCTGCACCTAAATCTTCAATGAAACGAGCTTCCATTGTGATAGCAGAATCCTCAACTCCTAATTTTTCAATGATTAATTCTTTAACTTTTGCTGTTACGTCCATTTTTTCCTCCTTAGGATTTTCTACATAATAAGTCCGCCATCAACTTGGATGGTTTGACCAGTTATATAACTTGCTTCTTCCGAAGCGAGAAACACACATAAATTTGCCACATCTGCAGGTTGCCCCATTTTCCTTAATGGAATGGATTCTGCATACTTCTGAACCACGTCTGCTGGCAGCAGAGCAGTCATTTCTGTTTCAATAAAACCAGGAGCCACGGCATTCGCTCTGATATTTCTGGAAGCAAACTCCTTTGCAGTAGATTTGGTCAAGGAAATAATTCCGCCTTTCGAAGCTGCATAGTTTGCCTGGCCTGCATTGCCCATTATTCCAATCACAGAAGCAATATTTATTATTGATCCGGCTCTTTGACTGAGCATGTATTTACTGACTTTTTGCGTACAAATAAAGGTTCCTTTCAAGTTTACGTTGATCACAGCGTCCCAATCCTGCTCTTTCATTTTCATGATCAAAGTATCTTTGGTTATACCGGCATTGTTCACTAAAATATCTATGGAACCGAATTTATCCTTAATTTGTTTGAACACTGATTCTACCTCGGTAGAATTTGTTACATCCAATCTAAACCCTTCTGCCTTTAATTCCTGTGCCTGGAGCTTCGATACAGCCTGTTCAATAGTTTCCGGGTTAACATCAGCAATTATCACTGTTGCACCCTCTTTTGCTATTTGTTGGGCTATGGCAAAACCAATCCCTCTGGCAGATCCTGTTACTATTGCTACTTTATTTATCAATCTCATGCTAAATTCTCCAATTCTGAAATTACTTTATCTATGTCCTCAACTTTGTCAATGTTGAAACATATAGCTTCTTTATCAATATTCTTGATCATTCCTGATAATACTTTCTGTGGACCAAATTCCAAATACACTTTCACACCCTGTTCCATCATATACCGAACTGAGTCCACCCATAAAACAGAAGCAGTAACCTGCTGCTTCAAATTATCCTGGATCTGCATAGCATCTGTGACAGCTTGTGCATTTACATTGGCAACTACCGGAATTTGAGCATCCTTAAACTGCACTTTAGCAAATTCCTCTGCAAGCCATTCACCTGCTTTGGCAATTAGAGGAGAGTGAAAAGGCCCACCGACAACCAAAGGCAAAACTCTTTTAGCTTTTCTTTCTTTCGCAAGCTCAGAAACAAGTGCAACACCCTCAGCAGTACCGGAAATAACTGTCTGAACAGGTGTATTAAAGTTGGCAGCCACTACCAGAGCTGTCTTTGATGCTTCTCTGCAAATTTCTGCCACGACCTCTGAATCCAAACCCATCACTGCAGCCATAGCAAAAGGCTGCCCTTCATTGGCTTTGATCATGAATTCACCCCTGCGGTGAACTAAATACATCGCATCTTCCAGACTCAATGTGCCGGTTGCAACCAAAGATGAAAACTCTCCCAATGAATGTCCTGCCACAAATTCAGCTTCCATAGGAAACTTTTTCTGAAATTCCTTAAATGCACAAAGACTGTGAAACAGAATTGCAGGTTGCGTAAACCTGGTCTCTTTCAACTGTTCTTCAGGTCCATTGAACATGATCTCCTGAAGTTGAACTGAGTATTTGGCATCAAAGCCATTTAGAACCTCTGCTAATTCAGGATTATTCTCTACAAAATCCTGTGCCATTCCTATATATTGAGCTCCCTGTCCGGGAAATACAAATGCTATTTTATTATTTTTGAAAGCCATCATTAACCTCGCTAATATCTGAGTAATATACTACCGGTTGTTAAGCCTGCTCCGAAAGCAGTCAGCAATACAATATCACCTCTGCGTACTTTTCCTTCCTTGAGGGCATCTGTCATAGCCATAGGCACTGATGCAGAAGAGGTGTTGGCATATTTATGTATGGTTACGATCACTTTATCTTTATCTACTTTGAGTTTTTCACCCAAAGCTTCGATTATTCTTAAATTTGCCTGATGAGAAATGATCCAATCGATATCTTTTATCGAAATATCATTTCTTTTCAGAAGTAATTCACAACTGTCCTGCATAGACCTGACAGCCTGACGGAAGATCTTATTCCCTTCCATATATACTGTATGTAAATTTTCATCTATCGTTTTCTGGGATGCAGGCATTCTCGAACCACCGCCCTTTTGGACGAGGAGATCTGCCAAAGCACCGTCAGCTGTAAAATGTGTATCAATGATTCTGGAGATATCTGTAGGTTCCGCTCTGGAAATGATTGCAGCACCTGCTCCGTCTCCAAATAAAACACAAGTACCTCTGTCCTGCCAATTAATCAAACGGGTAAGTATTTCCACCCCAATAACCAGAATATTCTTATAGACACCATTTTCTATAAATTGTTTGGCCACATTACAGGCATAAATAAACCCCGTACATCCTGCAGAAAGATCGAAAGCAGGGATATCTTTCAGACCAAGTTTGGTTTGAACCAGACAGGCTGTCGAAGGAAACATATAATCAGGTGAAATTGTCCCAACAATGATCATTTCAATGTCTTTTGCTCTGACACTGGAATTCATGATAGCCATTTCAGCAGCCTTATAAGCCAGATCTGAGGAAGCTTCATCATCCGCAGCAAACCTTCTCTCAAACATTCCCGTTCTTTCTCTGATCCACTGGTCTGTTGTGTCAACCAACTTCTCCAGATCAAAATTATTGACTATTCTTTTCGGATAATAACTTCCAAAAGAACTAAATTTAGCAAGATAAGAATTTATCATAATTCATGTTCCTCGTAGTAGTCTTGGACATGCTTTAAAAAGCCTGATTCCGCTATTCTGGCACCAAATCTGACCGCATTCTTTATGGCCAATGCATTAGATCTGCCGTGTGCTATGATGGAAATTCCGTTCAGCCCGACAAGCAATCCGCCATATTCATTGTGATCCATCTTCTTCTTGATATACCTATATACAGGAAAAGACAACATGGCACCAAGTTTGGCAATCCAATCCTTATTAAATTGTTGTTTCAGCATTTCAAATATTGAAATTGCAGCACCTTCAACGGATTTGAGCATAACATTGCCAACAAATCCATCACAGACAATGACATCTACGATCCCTTTCAGTAAATCTTTTCCCTCAATGTTCCCATAAAATTTTATATCTGTTTGCTCTGAAAGCAGTTTATAAGCTGCTTTAGTTAAATCATTCCCTTTTTTACTTTCTTCTCCAATGTTGAGTAAAGCTACTAAAGGATGTTCGATCTCAAAAAGAAACTGAGCATAAATATTGCCTAATTTGGCAAACTGAACTAAATGTTCGGGTTCGCAATCAACATTAGCACCGACATCAAGTATAATTTCATGACGTTTCATTGTGGGGAAAGTAATTGCTATAGCAGGTCTGAGCACATGCTTGATACGACCGTATGCAAACAAAGATGCTGCCATTACTGCTCCGGTATTCCCGGCACTAACGACAGCATCTGCCAAACCTTCTTTATAGAGCAAAATTGCTCTGTTCAATGATGAATCTTTTTTACTCTTAACCGCACTTGAAGCACTGTCTTCCATGCTGATTATCTCGGATGCATGAACTACTTCAATTCTCTTCTTATCATAAAGATAGCGGTCTAATTCTTTCCGTAAAACATCCTCTTTTCCAACAAGCAGAACCTTACTGCATAAATCTTCTTTTATGGCTAATACGGCTCCTTCTACTTCAGGATGAGGGGCGTTATCGCTACCAAAGGCATCTAAAGCTATCCGCATTATTCTTTAATTTCGATCACCTGTTTCCCGTTGTAAAATCCGCACTTGGCACATACATGATGTGGTAACATTGGCTCGTTGCAATGAGTACAGGTTGACCATGTAGGCATAGGAGCCTTGTCATGTGTTCTTCTTTTATCTCTACGAGTACTTGACTGTCTTCTTTTTGGAACTGGCATTATATTCTCCTTTTATTATTTTCTTATAATATAATTAGCTTAACCGAATATTTTTTTGGGAAATTTATGTCAAGCCTTTTGACAATATCTGAATAAAAATCAGCTTAATAAAGTGAAATATTTTTTTGTGCTTGTGGCAATAACTCTCAACTCTCAACTTTCAACTCTCAACTCTCAATCCCCACTGCCCACTGATTACTAAATCCATTTATTCCAAACAGATAATATTATCTGCTCTGAAGGCCATTCACTTTCACTGATCTGAAAACTTTCCCCAATCTCTAACGCAACTTTTTTTCCTGCTTCCTCAGAATCTGCAAAAACCAGCCCAAGTTCCATACCCTTATCGACTCTATGACCAACTTTAACCGGAAGATAAGCACCCGTTCCATAATTCAACTGAGATTCCAACGTCTTTCTGCCGGCATCCAACTCAATTAAAGCATAGCCGATCTTCTGACTGTTAATCTCTTTTATCCAACCATCCTGAAGAGCTAAGACCGGAATCCTAAACTTAGCCTGTGGCAGAAGATCTGTGTTCTCACAAATTGCTGGATTACCACCCTGAGCTTCAACAAAATCTCTGAAACACTTTAATGCCTGGCCATTATCAATTACCTCTTCAACATTCTCTCCGGCTGTTTTTCTGTCTTTAAATAATCCTGTAGTAATCAGCATTTCTACGGCAAGTGTCTTGGTTATTTCATGAATATCCGGAATCCTGTCACCCTTCAAGTATTCAATAGTTTCTACTACTTCGAGTCCGTTCCCTACATAATTCCCCAAAGGTGAATTCATATTAGTAAAAACAACTGCTACTTTCTGCCCGAACTTCTCTCCCGTCTTCTCCAGTAATTCAGCCAATTTCTCAGCCTGCTCCACTGTTTTCATAAAAGCACCGGAACCGACTTTCAAATCGATCACCAAATGCTTGGCACCTTCTGCAATTTTCTTGCTCATAATGCTGGCTGTGATCAGATTCAGGCTCTCTACTGTTCCTGAAACATCTCTTAAAGCATAGATAACCTTATCTGCTGGTACGAGTTCTTTTGACTGAGAGATAATTGAAAAACCGACTTTTTCGATGATCTTTTTGAATTCCACATCATTGAAATCTGTTCTGAAACCGGGTATAGCTTCGAGCTTGTCCAAAGTTCCACCTGTATGACCCAAACCTCTGCCTGAAATCATGGGAATTGTAAGTCCGCAAGCTACAACAATGGGAGCTAACATCAAACTGATTTTATCTCCGACACCCCCTGTTGAATGCTTATCCACTGTCAGCATAGTATCCGGAAAGTTGATCTGCTTGCCTGATTCAATATAGATCTTTGTCAAAGTTTGGACTTCATCGATGGACATTCCCTGAAAGAATATCGCCATCAATAAAGAGGACATTTGATAGTCCGGAATTTGTTTCGCTATATATCCTTTGATAAAGAATTCCATTTCTTCCGAACTTAAAGTCTGTCCGCTTCTTTTTTTAATTATTATTTCGACCGGGTTAAACATATTTTACTCCATTTGTGCTGTATAGTCTATTAGTTTCTGATATATATCCTGTAATTGTTGTTTCTCTATTTCAAACTTTCTCAGGACTTGAAACAGATTGGTGGCATTTTTTTGTGCCAAACAATATTCTGAAGGGATGAGCAACAATTTCTCTGTTCCTTCTGTGATCCAGAAAGGGAACATCCGGCAGTAGATCGGTCTGCTTTCAGCTCGAAGTGAACAACCAGAATCGGTTAAAAAAATACACTTATTATTGATAGTGATCAGTTTCTTTCTTTTCATCCCCCGATACACAACTTCAAAGATACTGTTGATCAGGATCAGATTCATATAATAGTCCAGACTGATCGTATCTTCCACAATAAAATCTGATTCCTTTAAGCCTGTGTGCTGAATGATCTCATCTATCTCACCCTGCGTCAAACCAAATTGACAGCTTAACTCGTCCGGATGATGAAATTCACAACAACCTGTACCCTGCTCGTGGCACAATCCGCAAATACTACTCACATTAATCTCCTTTAGCAATCGGTAATTTAAATTTTTCTAAGGGTATTGAGTCAACAATAAAATTTCATCACGGCATTAGTGATAGTTTTTTACAAAAATGTTTCTTTAATCAAGCACCCTCAAATCTCTTTCCCTGTCCGTGTAAGTCAGTGAAAGTCTGTGTTAGTCCGTGCTCCCCATGTCCAGTGTCCAGTCCTCAATCCTTAAATCTCAATCCTTTTCTACTGACCCCTGACACCTGATACCTGATACCTATTCTGGTAAGTCAGTGAAAGTCTGTGTGATTTAAAGTTTAGAGCACTATCAACTCTCAACTCTCAACTACCTCTCGCCCCTCTTCATCCTTGGTGTTCATCACTTATTTCACATTAGCAACTATCATCTTTCTCTTGTCATTTAATCATTGAAATCCAGAGAATCCTCAAAAATTGTAACTACACAGAAAAATATGTTTGAGACTCATTTTTTTTCATAGGAATTGCAAAATTAGAACAAGATATTTGCTAAATACACACAACAGTTTGCCAAATAGTTAGTTAGAATGTTTTTTGTCCTCATCTGAATATAGAATCAATCTCAATTTTGGGTCAATATCAGTTTTTCAAAGGGTTTTACCGAAATTAAAAGTTAGTGTGCCTTAAAAAAACTTTGACAAAATTAATTGTTTTTTTTAAGAATGAACGATTAGAAGTATCTTTGTCAGTATTAGGGGTAAACTTATTATAGATAAGTGTACTGAAGGTACTTTAGAGTGGGAAAGTGGAGGTGTTATGGTAGATATAAGATTTCTTGTTGTCGATGATTCACCAACAATGAGAAGGATTGTTTTGAATACTTTAAAAAGACTGGGTTATAACGAAATGGAAGAAGCCGAAAATGGAGCAGAAGCCATGGATAAACTGAAAATAACTCCGGGAATCAATTTTATAATAACAGACTGGAATATGCCGGTTATGGATGGATTACAATTAGTACAAACTCTTCGGGGTACTCCTGAATTTTCTAAATTACCTATCTTAATGGTAACCACCAGAAGTGTAAAAGATGATATCATTGAAGCTATGAAAGCCGGTGTTAACAACTATATAGTTAAACCCTTTACTCCTGAAATCCTCAAAGCTAAAATTGATGCGATCTTGTCTAAATAGGGGGAGATATGGAAACAAAGGGTACAAAAAATAGTATTATCGCCATTATTCAGGAAATGATGGACGATTTCTCTTCTCTAATCTTAGAAATTGAACCTGTTTTAGCACGTAACGAGAAAGTTGATTTGACAATGATCCAGGATCATTTCAATAAACACGTAATAAAGATCAAGAGTCTTTCTGATAAAGTCAGCGAAACATACCGACTGATTCAGATCGTCATCGATTCTATCCATTCCAGCAGGAGTGAATTAAAGAAAAGTGTTGACGGTTTGATCAAGAAAACAGGGCAACAATTACAGAAAGTAACTTCTACTACAGAAGAAGCAACAAATAAAATTCTTGATGTAGCAGAAAAATTGGATATGGATCAGCAAAATATCCTTAAAGCTTTGGATCGTCTCAAAACTGCCGAGAATTCAGAAGCTTCTCATGCCTTGATTGAAGAAATAAAAGGAATGATCTATTTTAACAGTGATGCCGCTTTCCAGATAATCGATTATCTGCAATTTCAGGACATCACAGCTCAGCAGATTGCCGGAGCCTATTCCCTCCTTTCAGATACAGAAAAAACACTTCTCTATGTCTCCAATTCGTTAAAAGAATTTGATGCTTTGGATCAAAAAGCTGAAAGCATTTTGACCCAGATCGACAAAAATGCCTTCAATGCTGATGCCAATTTTACTGATAAAGCATCGATTCAAACAGCTATTGATGATTTATTCAGCTCAGGAAATACAAGTATCGATATTCCTACAGATGATGGTGTCGTCTTAAAAGATTTTGTAGCAACCAAGGTTGAAGATAAAAAAGAAGATGAAGATTTTGATATCGATGATTTGTTTAACACAAAACCAGATAAACCTGCAACCGATCCATCCAGTCAGGATGAAATTGATAAACTTTTCTCTTAAGAAAAAAGAAGGATAAGCCTATGTCCAAAAATATTTTAGTAGTTGATGATGAAGAAAACATCCGCGAAATAATCTCTGAATTTCTTCAAACAATAGGATACGATGTTGTAGAAGCCTCTAATGGTGAAGAAGCCATTGTATCCTGTAGTAAGAACAAATTTGATCTGATTATCACAGATATCAGAATGCCGAAAATGAATGGTCTAAAACTCCTAAAAGCAGTTAAAACCTATATGCCGGATGTGCCGGTTATTCTTATGACCGGATACCAACCTTCCAAAGTTCAGGAAGAATCCTTATCAACAAAAGCCGATGGTTATTTACTCAAACCCTTCTCCCTTAACTCCTTAAGACAGGCTATTCTGAAAATCTTTAAGGTTTTATGAAAAACAGAATTATCTCCAATTATACTATAACCAATGATAATCAGATTCCTCTCAGTAAAATAACTGAACGACCTGTCGTTGTGAAGGAAGCTTCAATCAATACTGAAGATTTCAGGATTGATTCTTCCTTACGTGAAGATACAAAAAAGAAAGAACCGGTTGTACAGGTTAATAAGAATGCTGAAGGAATAATAACAACTCTTGATATAATTTGTGCCTGTGGAGAGAAAATAACGATAAAACTGGAATACTGATGAGAGCAAAAATTCTGGTTGTTGATGATGATATTCTTTTAAGAGATGTGCTGTATGACTATCTATCCCGTCAGGGTTATGAAGTCGTAGCAATCTCTGATCCTCTCAGAGCTATAGAAAAACTGAACCGTAATAAATTCCAATTAGCAATTGTTGATGTGAAAATGCCCAATCTTAGCGGGTTGGAATTAACAAAACAAATAAAAACAATAGACCCCGGTACAATTGTATTTATCATGACTGCTTACCCGGCTGTCTCTACTGCAATAAATGCCATTAAAAACGGTGCAGTTGAGTTTCTCATCAAACCTTTCAAACTGGAAGAACTTAAAAAACTGATCCATAACTATGTTGATTATGGCTATACTGAAAAAGAAAATCAATTCCTCAAACAAAGAATTAGTGAATTGGAATCTGAATTACAAAATATTGGTAACTTGCCACAAAGAGAAATAGACTCAACTATCAAAAAATTACTTAATCCTCAGGTTAGATTAATGAAACCTTATATTGTTAACAATGCGTCCACCGGAAAAAAAATTTATCAGGCCAATAGTCTGGCAGAGGTAGAAAAAAATCTCCGGGGTAGCTTAGAGAAGTTGGATACGATGCTGGCTGAGGGTATTATAGAACAAGATGAATACGAAAAAAGAAAGCAAGACATTATCAAAGCAAAATACACCATCAGTTGATCAACTTGCCCTAACTGAAGCATTTTCCAGCTTTACCCAGGTTATCGACAAGTTTCAAGCAACTTATGATGCATTACAGAATAAGATCGATATTTTAACAAAACAAATAGAAGTTAAAAATTATGAACTGGAAAAACGCATCTCAGAAGGTGAAAATATTAAAACCTTTTTGAATAGTGTCCTGGAAAATATCTATACAGGAGTTCTGGCTATCGACTTAGCCGGAAATATCACTGTATTCAACAGAGCTGCCGAACAAATTACAGGATACGAAAAAGACCAGGTTTTAGGTCAATCCTATTTAAAACACTTCAGCACTCTGCAAAAGAAAGATACTAAATCCGCAATTTTTACTCTGACCACCGGTAAAGAATCACACCACAGACAAAAAGTGATCATGACTCAGGAAGGTATAGAAAAAAATATCGAATTCAGTACTACAATTTTAAGAGACACTCAGTTCAACAATTCCGGTGTTGTGGAAACATTCACTGATATTTCTGAAGTCAAAAAACTGCAGGAAAGGATGAGCCATATTGAAACTCTGGCTGCTTTGGGTGAAATGTCCGCAAGCGTAGCACATGAAATCCGGAATCCTTTGGGTGGAATTGGCGGTTTTGCCGGCCTTCTGGACCGACAATTGGACAAAGATGATCATCGCCGCAAACTCATCAAACCCATCATCGAAGGTGTATCACGCCTGAATAATATAGTATCTAATCTACTTACTTACACCCGACCCCAAAAAATGCAATTGGCAAAAGTTGATCTGAATTTTACTCTCAATGAAATAGTGGACTTTTTTAAGGTAGGCCTTACTAATCAAACTAAAGTAATCAATATCAAAACAAACTACTGTGATGAAAGAGCAGATATTTTTTTGGATGTACAACTTTTCCAACAAGTGATGATCAATATTCTTAAAAATGCCTGTGATGCTATTCCTGAAAACGGTAATATAGAAATTAGAACGATCCTGAACATTCCTATGATCATGAATGATGTTTTGGATGAAGATGAAAAAGAAGAATTATTAAAATTGTTTAGTTATGCAGAAATTGAAATAAAGGATGACGGGAAAGGTATTCCGGATGATGTGTTACCCAAATTGTTCAATCCCTTTTTTACCACCAAAGATGATGGTAATGGCTTGGGCCTGGCAATTTGCAAAAAGATAATCCAGTTACACCGGGGTGATATTCATGTTTCCTCGCAACAGGATGTCGGTACAACCTTCACAATAACCCTGCCCGTATTTGAGAATTATGAATAAAAAAATATTAGTAGCAGATGATGAAACACTCATCAGAGAATTTATGGCCAGCTTTTTCCAAAGTGCACCGGAATACTCCGGCTGTAAGGTGGATTTTGCTGTAAATGGAGAAGAAGCTATCGCCAAGATCAAGCAAACTGCTTATGATCTCGTTATCACAGATTTAAAGATGCCGTATAAGAACGGAATCGAAGTCATAAAATTTACCACAGAAAATTCACCTAATACCGATACGGTTCTTATTACTGCCTTTGGCGAAGGTGAAAGTGCTACCTTAGCTATGGCTTACGGAGCATATGAATATATTACCAAACCAATCTCCATTGAAGAATTGGAATTTCTGCTCAAACATATCTTTGAGCGTCAGGAATTGATCAAAGTCAATGAAGAGTTGAAACAGCAACTGCATCATAACGTTACCTATCCCAAAGTGATCGGTAAAAGCAAGAAGATGTCTGATATCATGGATATTGTCAAACTGGTCGCTCCCACAAATACTACTGTACTCATCACCGGAGAAAGTGGAACAGGTAAAGAATTGATTGCTGAAGCTATACATCAGCTAAGCCCTAGATCACGCGGAAATTTTATTAAAATCAATTGTGCAGCTATTCCCGAAAGTTTAATTGAAAGCGAATTGTTCGGATTCGAAAAAGGTGCCTTTACCGGAGCAATCAAACACACCCGGGGTAAATTTGAAATGGCTGACAAAGGTTCAATTCTCCTCGACGAAATCAGTGAAATGAATCTTGATCTGCAGTCCAAACTGCTCAGAGTTATTCAGGAAAAAGAAATTTACCGGATTGGCAGTGAAATGCCCCAGAAAATTGATGTCAGAATCATCGCCACTTCAAATCGTGACCTGTCTGAAGAAATAAAGAAAGGTACGTTTAGGGAAGACTTATTCTTCCGACTGAATATAATTCCTATCCACCTGCCTCCCGTTCGAGACAGAAAAGAAGATATCCCCCACCTCGTTGACAGTTTTATTAAAAAATCCTGTTTCGAACTAGGTGTCGAGAAAAAAAGAATCCCGGGTAATGTCATGGATTTGATGATTGATTATGATTGGCCGGGAAATATCCGGGAAATTCAGAATGCAGTAGAAAGAGCCTGTATCACCAATCCCGATGCTATCCTGAAAAGAGAAACTTTATCCTTCATTGAATCTAAGCTAAGTTCTCCCCCAAAGCCTGTCCATACTGAAGAAGAAAATGTAAAAACAGACTATTATGATCAATTTGAAGATAAACCTCTGGCCGAAGTAGAGAAAGAAATGATTTTCAGAACACTCACTAAAACAAATAACAACAAAACTGAAGCTGCCAAAATATTAGGCGTAACAGCACGAACTCTCAGAAACAAACTCGATTTGTATGAGAAGGAATAAATAATTTTATGATAGCGATTTTCATAGATTCCAAATTAGAAACATATATTAATGAAATAAAATATAGTTTTGATTACGTTTTCCAAACTCTGGGATATAGCCACAGATATGTTGATAAAATTAATCAGCTCAAGGACAATGACATTGTCATCTGTTATTCCATCACAGAACCTAAAACATATCAGGATATAGCAGAAATCGTGGATAACAGAATGATGCTTTTTATTAAAGCAGATAAGGATCTTTATTTGCCTGGGGCAATCAACAAAGATTACCTCCAAAAATATCTCCGCAAATTCAAACTCCAGTCTTATTTGGCCGTTATCTGCAAAGATGACTTTCAAAAACCAGCCCTGATGAAATCTTTTGGACCTGCCAGCTTTGGCATTATCAACTTTGATATTATTGGAAATATCTTTTTTCAATTCAATGAACTGGAAAAAATTCAAAGAGAAAAAACTGGTAAAAATGACCATATCTCTTTGTTCGAACCCTATCTCTCTCTCCCCTATGTGAACTACCTGCTCTTCTTTATTGAGGGATTTCTCAAAGATTTCATCAAAATGAATCACCATTATATTGCCAAAAAAGAGCTTTGGCCCTGCGGAGAAACTCTGGCAGTGACTGTCAGTCATAATGTAAATAAACTGCAAAAGTGGAATTTATCCTATTATTTAAAATACTTTTTTGAAGATATCAGAGATTTCTGTCTTTTCCACTGGAAAACTCTTTTCCGGAATGTTTACAGCAGGACAAAATATCTCTTCACTAATTATGAAGCTTATTGGAATTTTTCTGATGTCCAGGAAGTTGATAAAAAGTACGGAGCCAAGGGTACCTGGTTTGTTGCAGTTAACGCTGAAACAAACAAAGATGTAGATTACAATTTCGAAGACCATGATCTTTTGGAAGAAATCAGGAGATTGGAAAAAGAAAAATATGAAATATCTTTACTGGGTTCCTGCAATTCTTTACTGAAAGACAGGTTTGAAAAGGAAGCTGATATCTTTAAGAATTTCTTTAATACAAAAGAATTCGGTGTCCGACAGTTATCCTCCAAACTTTTGGCTAATTCATTAGAAGAGCATCACAAAGCAAGAGTACGGTATGATTCATCCAAGGGACATAAAGAAAGATACGGATATAATAATGGAACAGCACTACCTTATAGAGCTTTCTCCAGTAAATACTTTATCAAACATTATGAGATACCACCGACTTTCAGTGATACGAACTTGAAGTTATCCAAATATAAATATCTGCCCTTTGATACAGCGAAAGCAGTAGTGCAGGAAATTCTGTTCAATACAAAACAGATTAACGGTCTTGCCCATTTCAACTTTTCCATGTCCAATTTTTACGACATACCTTACTTGAAAAAACTCTATAAATATCTCCTGGATAATATTAAAGCCAAACATGTCTATAAACCAACGCTGATTGAACTTACCCAATGGTGGTCTAAACGGGAGTCTGTCATAGTCGATGAAGGCGAAAATGAGATCCAAATGTTCTTTGTAGAAGCAGTGGAACTCTTTACCTTAACAATTTACGGCAGGGTTAAAATCACCTCTGTCGAAGGTGCAGATGCTACCCATAAACACAACCAGATCCGCTTTGTCGGCGTTAAAGCCAATACTCCTGTATCCATCAAACTGGAGAAGGATTTGAAAAGCGTTTAGGAAAGTCGTGCATGGTAAGTTACGATTCTTGTTAAAATAAAGGATTAAGGACTGTTACCAGTGCTGGTAATTATTAAAAAACTTTAACTTGACGAAATAAATTATCATATATAGATTATGCCATAAGGTATTCTTAAGAGAAGGCGGTATATATGACTACTGGTTTCCCGAAAAAGATCTTGTTGGTTGAGGATGATAATAGTACTGCATTGATTACTTCATACACTCTCCGAAAATGCGGTTACGAAGTCTTGACTGCTGAAACTGGAGAAAGTGCTGTTGAAATTGCTTTGAACGATAATAGTATTAACCTGATTCTTATGGATATTGAACTCGGCAAAGGAATAGATGGTACAGAAGCTGCCACCAGAATACTTGAAAAAGTAAACATCCCTATCGTTTTTCACACTACTCACTCAGAGCAGGAGTATGTTCAAAAATTCAAAAAAATTACTCGATATGGTTATATAAATAAGAATTGCGGGGAGTATGTCCTCTGTTCTTCGTTGGAAATGGCTTTTGAGTTGTTTGATGCAAGTCAGGAATTATTGTACGAATTACGGGAGCGTAAGCGGGTTGAGGAAGAAATCAAGGCTGAAGCTGCCAAACAGGCTTTAATCCTGAACAACATTCCCTGCATCGCCATGATTTTGCGTAAAGAAACCCGAGAGATTGTCTTTTCCAATACTGTAGCACAGGAATTTGGAGCATACCCAGGAAAAGTGTGTTTTGAAATTTGGAAGGTAAATGAACAGCCCTGTCCGTTTTGTCTTGTTGATGATGTGGGGGATGTTAACTCAACCCGTAAAAAAGAGTTTTCTACTGGTAACAAATATTACGAAGCGACTTGGGTATCTTTAAACAAAGACTATTTACTGCATTATATTTTTGATATTACGGAACGGAAGATTATTGAACTTCATAAAGAAAAACAACTACACTATACAACTGCCTTGAACAAAATAGCAGAGATCATACTCAATGAGGAAAATGCAGAAATTTTATTGGAAAGTTCCAATCGTATTCTGGGCGAAACCCTGGATCTGGACAGAGCCTTAATCTATGAAATCTCCTTTAAGGACAATGCTGTCAGTGGTTTGTGTGAGTGGGTCAAGCCTGAGCTTTCAGATATTGCCCCAACTAAAGCCAGATATCCCCTCGATATGTTTAGAAGTCCCTTTTCGGTTATCAGACAAACAAATAAATATCTGGAGAGTCATTTTGACAATATTAAAGAACCTTTTCTTGCCGACGGATCAGGGGAAACTCTGCACGGGTATTTTAAGATCAAGAGTTTACTCTGGTATCCTTTTGCTTTTACTGAAAATGGTTTCTATATTTTTGCTCTCAATCATTTAACCGGAGACAGGCAGTGGCTACAGGACGAAATTATTTTTATGGAAGCAGTCTCTAAATATGTAAGCATTGCCCTGTTAAAAATCTGTATGCTTGATGAACGGAAACTTTCCGAGGAAGCTTTAAGAGAGAGTGAAGAGAAATACAGACTGTTGCATGAGCATGCTGGTATTGGCATAGGCTATTATAAACCTGATGGTACTGTTATTTCGTATAACCGTTTGGCTGCGGCCCATATGAATGGAGTACCTGAAGATTTTGCCGGCAGATCAATATATGATATTTTTCCCCACCAGGAAGCTGAGTTTTATCATGACCGCATTAAAAGAGCTGTTGAATCTGAGGTACCTGTCGTTTATGAGGATCTGGTACAATTACCCTTGGAAAATAAGTATTTTTTGAGTACTTTTACTAAGATAACTGACGCCGGTAATAATGTCTTGGGAATTCAAATAATATCTCAGGATGTTAGTATTCTCAAGAATACTGAAGCATCCTTGCGAGAGAGTGAAAAAAGATTTCAAGTATTGGAAAATGCCTCTTGGGAAGGAATACTAATCCATAAGGATGGGGTAATTGTGGACGCTAATGAATCTGCCGCAAGAATTCTAGGTTGCTCTATAAATGTAATAATTGGCAAAAATATGACTGACTTTGTTACACCGAAATCTTTGGATAATATCAGGAATAACCTCCAAAATAGTGATGAAAATGATGAAGTCTTTTTTGAAGGTGAGGGTCTAAGAATTGATAAAACTGTTTTTTCTGTAGAAGCTTTAGCCAGATCAATCATTTATAATAACACAAATATGAGGGTTGTCGTATTCAGGGATATTACCGACCGTATGCAGGCTGAAAAAACCAAATCCCTTCTCGAAATCAACAAAGTTATTCTCCGCGAAGTCCACCATCGGGTCAAAAACAATATGAATACGATAGTGGCTCTTCTTTCTCTCCAAGCTGGTCATCTGACAGAACCCTCTGCCATAGAAGCCATTAATGACGCTCGCAGCCGGGTACAGAGTATGGGCATACTGTATGATAAGCTATTCAATGCAGCAAATTATAAAGAAATGTCCGTGCAGGAATTTCTTCCGCAATTAATCGATCAAACTATCAGTCTCTTCCCCAACAGAGGATCAATTACTATTGAGAAAAATATTGCTGACATTATACTTGATAGTACAATTTTATCCCCCCTTGGTTTGATTTTGAGCGAGTTACTCACAAATATAATGAAATATGCCTTTACGGGGATAAACGAAGGTTTAGTTTCAGTATCTGTTTTTCAGAAAGAGCAAAAAGTCTTCTTAGAAGTTCTGGACAACGGGATTGGGATCTCTGATATAGTAGATTTTGAAAACTCAACTGGCTTCGGGTTAACATTAATAGGTCTTCTGACAAAGCAACTGGATGGAAATATTCGCATCGAACGGGAAAACGGCACTAAGATCATTTTGGAATTCAAGCCCTGAGTCCACAAAAAAAGATGTGACTACAACAATAGACACTACCCAGGTGTTACTAACAACAGATAACATTTCACTATAGAATTTTCTTCTTGCCAGAATAATTCAATTCACACATAATAGCCTCAGCTCTTTACTAAGGATAGTCTGGTTAAACAGGGAAGTTTTGAGTGGGAAATATTTTCCTACTGCTCTTTCATAATTTTCTTAACTCCCTACATTTCAAACACTTACCTTAGTTATCATTAATGGCATAAACTATGCATATTAGTTTTCTTGAAAAAGAAGAAAGCTCATTAAGAGCTATGCTGAATTTTTTCTTAGCTATGAGGGGTAGAAATGGATAAGAAAGCAGAATTCGAGCATCTTTACAGGGATGGTATAATTACAAGCCAGACTGGAATAGGCAAGGATGCTAATAGTTTCAGAGAAAATAAAAATCTGAATACTACTATATCAGCAAAAATATATCCCTTCTTCAACATACAATTCAGCAACTTATCCACTCAAACAGGAATTAATCAAAAGTAAAATAAACTCATATGTGTTTTAAATGACAGTCTGTAAGTCATGCGGCGAAGCTGTGTTTGATAGTTGTTAGTTATTAGTTGTTAGTTGTTAGTTGTTAGTTGTTAGTGAAGAAAGGAAAGAGTACACAGACTTGCACAGACTAACACGGATGAGTGAAATGAATTGAGTTAAACAAAAGTATTTCAATAATTTAGAAAAGAAAGGAAGCGATTATGAAAAGAGCATTAATTTCCGGGATAACTGGCCAGGATGGTTCATATTTAGCAGAGCAATTACTGGAGAAGGGTTATGAAGTACATGGGATCATAAGAAGATCATCATCTTTTAACACAAGCCGAATCGATCATCTTTATAAAGACATTCATGAAGAAAATGTGAAATTCTTTTTACATTATGGAGATCTGACCGACAGCAGTAATTTGAATAGGTTGTTGGAAAAGATAAATCCGGACGAGATATATAATCTGGGTGCACAGTCACATGTTCAGGTATCTTTTGAAGTACCGGAATATACAGCAGAAGTAGATGGAGTTGGTGTTTTAAGATTTATTGATGCCATCAAAGAAACCAAAATAAATGCAAGATTTTATCAGGCTTCAACCTCAGAATTATATGGGCAGGTAATGGAAATACCTCAAACAGAAAACACACCTTTTTATCCTCGCAGTCCTTATGGAGTTGCCAAACTCTATGCATACTGGATCGTAAAGAATTATAGAGAAGCCTATAATTTGTTTGCAGTGAACGGGATCCTGTTTAATCATGAATCACCCCGCAGAGGGAAAACCTTTGTCACCAGAAAAATAACCCGGGCAGCAGCACTGATCAAAGAAGGTTTACAGGATAAACTTTATCTGGGTAATCTTGATTCAAAGAGAGACTGGGGATATGCTCCCGAATACACGGAAGCTATGTGGCTGATGCTGCAGCAGGACACACCGGATGATTATGTTATAGCTACAGGTGAAACCCATACAGTTAAGGAATTTTGTGAAGTCACCTTTAAAGAACTTGATATCAATCTTGACTGGCAGGGTGAAGGTGTGAATGAAAAAGGTATAGATGACAAAACCGGCAAAGTTGTTATAGAGATCGACCCCAAGTATTTCCGACCGACAGAAGTAAGCTTACTGATCGGAGATCCTGCCAAAGCGAAGAGAGAGTTGGGCTGGGCTCCAAAAACGACTTTCCATGATCTGGTGAAACTGATGATCCAGGCAGACTGGGAAAAAGTCAAAAGGAAAGGATATTAGGAAAATTTTTGTCCACGAATTTCACAAATTCCACAAATTTATAATAAGAGACTAATTGGGAAAGTCAAAATAAACAAGGAGTGAACTGTGGTAGATTTGGTTTTGAAAGAAGAATCCTATAAGATTATTGGTGCCTGTATGGAAGTACATAAAAATCTGGGGTGTGGATTTCTTGAGCCAGTTTATCAAGAGATTCTTGCAATGGAGTTTAAATTACAGGACATCCCTTTTGAGCAAGAAAAGAAAATTAATATTTACTACAAAGGTATGCAAATAAGCAAATACTATATTACTGATTTTATTTGTTATGACAAAGTAGTTGTTGAGTTAAAAGCTGCCACAGATATAACAACAGAATTTGAGGCTCAAGTTCTGAATTATTTGAAAGCAACTGGATTAAATTTAGGATTGATCGTAAACTTTGGAAATATGAGTTTACAGTTTAAAAGAATAGTAAGGTAATTAGTGTAATTAGTGAAATTCGTGGATAAAAAAAGGAATTGTATGGAACGACAGGCGAAGATTTATGTAGCAGGACATAGCGGTCTGGTGGGATCAGCGATTGTGCGGAAATTGCAGGAAGAGGGTTATAACAACCTTGTTTTCACACCTCATACTGAGGTGGATCTGATCGATCAAAAGCAGGTATATGACTTTTTTGAGAGAGAAAGACCTGAATATGTATTCCTGGCAGCTGCAAAAGTAGGCGGAATACTAGCTAATTCTGAATATCCTGCTGATTTTATATATCAGAATTTAATGATCGAAGCCAATATTATTCATTGTGCACATATATTTAATGTAAAGAAACTGCTCTTTTTAGGCAGTTCCTGTATTTATCCCAAGAATTGTCCTCAGCCAATTAAAGAAGAATACTTACTGACCGGATTATTAGAAGAGACCAATGAAGCTTATGCTCTGGCCAAGATCAGCGGATTAAAAATGTGCGAATATTACCGTAAGCAATACGGTGATGACTTTATTTCAGCGATGCCCACCAATATGTATGGGTTGAATGATAATTATAATCTGGAAACATCTCATGTTCTACCGGCTTTGATCCGGAAAATGCACCTGGCAAAATGCCTGGAGATGAATGATTTTGAAGCAATACGTAAAGATTTGAAGAAATATCCATATTCAAACAAAGTACTGTACTCAGACTCAATGACTGATCAGGATCTGTTAAAGCTATTAAACAATATTGGAATAGAAAGAATTAATAACACTTCTCTGAATTCGAGTAATTCTTGGACAGTTACCCTGACTCTTTGGGGAACCGGAGAGCCATATAGGGAATTTCTTTTCTCGGATGATCTGGCAGATGCTTTGTTGTTTATGATGAATAATTACTCTGATTTTGTGCATTTAAACGTAGGAACAGGCGAAGATTTAAAGATAAAAGAGATCGCAATCTTAGTCAAAAATCACGTTGGTTTTCAGGGAATATTGAAATGGGATGCAGGTAAACCTAGTGGAACACCAAGGAAGAAGTTGGATGTGAGTAGGTTACATGCAATCGGATGGAGTGAGAAAGTCAGTTTGGAAGAGGGAATCAGACAAGTTTATACGAGTTATCAGGTGAATACTGAGTCGTTTTAATTATCAAAAAAGAATGGAGTAAGCAGTGAGAAAAATTCTTGTAACAGGAGCCGATGGCTTTATAGGAAGTCATTTAGTAGAAAAACTATTAGACGATAATTATCAGGTTAGAGCTTTTGTATATTATAATTCATTCAATAACTGGGGTTGGCTGGATGCACTACCCAAGGAGAAACTAGATCGTATAGATGTCTTTGTCGGAGATATCAGGGATCCAAATGGGGTTAGAAAAGCGATGGAAGGAATAGATCTGGTTTTTCATTTAGCAGCACTGATTGCCATACCTTTTAGTTATCATTCTCCTGACAGCTATGTTGACACCAATATAAAAGGTACATTAAATGTATTGCAGGCTGCCAGAGATTTAGGCACAGCAAGAGTTTTGGTCACATCTACTTCAGAGGTATATGGTACAGCCAAATATGTTCCCATAGATGAAGAGCATCCATTTCAGGGGCAATCACCTTACTCAGCAACAAAAATCGGTGCTGACAGAATAGCCGAATCATTTTATAAAAGTTTTGGTCTGCCGGTAACAATTGTCCGACCTTTTAATACATATGGACCAAGGCAATCAGCCAGAGCAATAATACCGACCATAATATCTCAGTTATTAACTGGTTATAGTGAGATAAAGCTGGGATCTTTGCATCCAACCAGAGACTTTGTTTATGTGCAGGACACTGTATCAGGTTTCATATCAATAGCTGAAACAGACAAAACGATAGGAGAGGAAATCAATATTGCGACCCAACAAGAAGTGTCAATAGAGCAGTTAGCCAAGGTATTGATAGGAAAAATTAATCCTGAAGCCAGAATTATTTCAGAAGACGAGCGTAAAAGACCTGAATTAAGTGAAGTTGAGAGATTATTGGGAGCAAATAGTAAGATTATGCGATTAACAGGGTGGATGCCCAAGTATAATTTGGAAGAAGGCTTAGCAGAGACGATTGCATGGTTTTCAGACAAAAACAATTTGAGATTATATAAACCAGGACTGTATAATGTTTGAAAAAATTTTGAAGCAGATCAGAATTAATTTTCAATCTGAAGATTTCATACCTCTTCATGCACCAGTTTTTGTCGGAAATGAAAAGAAATATCTGAGCGAATGTATAGATACTACATTTGTATCTTATACAGGTGCTTTTGTCGGCAAGTTCGAAGAAATGGTTAAAACCTATACGGGATCAAAATATGCTGTAGCAATGGTTAATGGAACATCTGCTCTACATTTAGCATTGCATATATGTGGGGTTGAAAGAGGAAATGAAGTATTAACTCAGGCTTTAACTTTTGTTGCCACGGTAAATGCAATAACTTATACAGGTGCTAAACCAGTATTTATAGACAGTGAAAAAACCAGTCTGGGAATGGATCCTGATAAATTGGAGGAATTTTTACATCAAGAAACCACGATGAAAGACGATGGGTTCTGTTATAATAAAACTACGGGCTCTAGAATAACAGCCTGTGTTCCGGTTCATGTATTCGGTCATGCTTTTATGGTAGATAAGATTAAATCTATTTGTGATAGATTTAATCTTATTTTAGTGGAAGATGCTGCTGAATCAATAGGGTCTTATTATAAAAACCAGCATACAGGCACTTTTGGAAAAGCTGCTATTCTCAGTTTTAATGGCAACAAAACCATTACTACCGGTGGTGGCGGTATGCTTCTTACTAATGATGCAGATTTAGCTCAAAAAGCTAAGCATTTATCAACTACTGCCAAAATTCCTCATGCTTATGAGTTTTATCATGATCAGACTGCTTTTAATTACCGAATGCCTAATGTAAATGCAGCCATAGGATGTGCTCAAATGGAATGTTTAAATCACTTTTTACTGAATAAGAGGGAGTTAGCCCATCTTTATGAAGCATTCTTTACTGAGACAAATATTGAGTTCATCAAAGAGCCTGAACAAACAAAATCCAATTATTGGTTAAATGCCATAATTTTAAAGGATAGAATTGAGCGGGATGAGTTTTTAAAATATGCCATTGACAATCAAGTTATGTGTAGACCGGTTTGGACTTTAATGAACAGATTACCCATGTATGAAAGATGTCAATCAACAGATTTAGAGACAGCATCCTGGCTGGAAGACAGAGTCGTAAATTTGCCAAGCAGTGTTAGATTATTTTCGAGGTGATAAAATGAATATCCGCAGTTTTATATTTGGAGCATCCGGTTTTGCCAAGGAAGTGGAATGGCTGATATACGAAGCAAATAAACACAACAAGAACTTGTATCAGCTTGAATCATTTGTTGTATCCGATGCTGATTTATACAATTATGAAAATTATCTATGGCATGATCTGAATGTGATATCTGAAACAATGTTCATGAACATTTGTGAAACATCTATAGAGCAGATAGCATGCTTTATAGCGATCGGGAGTTCCAAAGTTAGAGAGAAGATAGCCCATAAGATAAGCAATTTAGAACGAGTATTTTTCCCGAATCTAATAGCTCCTGATGTTGCCTGGGACAGCAGATCAGACTATGTTAAAATGGGAAAAGGCAATATAATCTGTTCCGGAACAAGAATAACCACGGATATCGTTTTTGGTGACTTCATTCATGTAAACCTGAACTGTACAGTCGGGCATGAGTCAAAAATTGAGGATTTTGTCACAATGGCACCTGGGGTTCATATCTCAGGATTAGTAAATTTGGGAAGACATGTCTATATAGGAACCGGTGCAGTAGTGTTACAGCAGATAAATATTATTGATCACACTGTTGTAGGGGCTGCTGCAATGATATGTAAAAGCATAAATGAGTCAGGTACATATGTGGGTGTACCGGCAAAAATGATAGTTAAAAGAGGAGATTGATCATGAATATAGGCATTGCAGGATTAGGCACAATAGGGTTAAAACTTACGGAATACCTTGCTGATAAAGGCTTTAAGATTACCGCTTATGGCAGAAATATAGATTTGAAAAAGAGAGCTTTTGAGCAAATTTTAGAAGACAAGTTAAAAGCCAATAAGCTTACAGTAGAGGAGGCTTCAACTGTCAAAAACAGAATTCTTTTCACAGATAAAATTACAGATTTTGGAATTTGTGATTTAATTATAGAGAGTTTAAAAGAATTGTATGAGTTAAAAATTAGTTTTCTGGAAGATCTGCATAAGGTGTTTCCAGATAAAATTGTTGCCTCAACGACCTCAAGTTTGGATTTGTACAGATTAGCAGAGCATTATAATCCGAAGCAACTAATCGGGTTACACTTTTTCAATCCACCAATGCGCATGAAATTAATAGAGTTGTCCTTTTTATCGGAAACTCCTCAGAAGGCAAAGAATTTAATATATGAGTTTACCGGCATGTTAAAAGATAAAATAGTGATAGAATTGCCTTTTATTCAAGGATACATCGCAAACAATCTTTTACTTGCATATATAAATCATTCTGTAGAGTTTTATCAAGCAAATGATTTGAATAAGGAAGATATTGATAATGCCATGAAACTTGGGACAAATATGCCTATGGGACCTTTGGAATTGGCTGACTATATTGGGAATGATATTGTCCTGGAGATCTTAGTGGAATTATACAGTGCAACTCAGGATCTGCGTTTCAAACCCAGCACAATGCTAATTGAAATGGTAGCTAATAAGAAGCTTGGCAGAAAGAGTAAATCAGGTTTTTATAATTATTGACAGAATAAATTTAAATATCGGAAATTGGAGAGTAGAATGGGCAGAGTATTAATAATTGCTGAAGCCGGTGTAAACCACAACGGGGACATCGATATAGCTAAAAAACTGATTGAAAAAGCAGCTTGGGCCAAAGCTGATATTGTCAAATTCCAGACTTTTAATACAGATGCAGTACTTTTACGCGACACTAAACAGGCAGAATACCAAAAACAGAATTGTGGTAACCAGACACAATATGAAATGGTAAAAAAATATGAGTTAAGTCCAGAAGCACATCTAATTTTAATTGACCATGCTCAAAAGTACAATATAGAATTTTTATCAACAGCATTCGACTTTGGCAGTGTTGACTTACTGCACAAACTACAGCTGAAGAGATGGAAAATACCCTCAGGAGAAATAACCAATATTCCTTATTTACGAAAGATCGGACAATATAATGAAGAAATAATTCTTTCAACCGGGATGCCTAATCTCGGAGAAATTGAAAGAGCGATCCTGGAATTAGTTAATGCCGGCACTTCGCGGGAAAAAATTAACCTTTTGCATTGTACTACAGAATATCCGGCACCTTTTGCTGAGATAAATTTAAAAGCAATTCAGACATTGCAGACAGCGTTTCAGTTAAATACAGGCTACTCTGACCATACAAAAGGAATTGAAGCTGCGATAGCAGCAGTTGCCCTCGGAGCCACTATAATTGAGAAGCATTTCACATTGGATAATACAATGGAAGGTCCTGACCACAAAGCTTCACTGGAACCAAAAGATTTGAAAAAGATGGTTGAAGCCATAAGGAATATAGAACTGGGTTTAGGAAATGGTATCAAAGTATCCGGGAAAACAGAAACGAAAAATATAGCATTAGTTCGCAAAATCATAGTAGCAGCTCAGAAAATAGCCAAAAACGAGGTGTATTCACCTGATAACTTAACAGTAAAACGGGGTTCTGCCGGTATAGGTAGTGAGTATTGGGATCTTGTATGCGGGAAAAAAGCCGGGAAAAATTATGAAATCAATCAATCGGTGGAGATATGATGCAGAAGAAAATATGTATAGTCACCGGTTCCAGAGCTGAATACGGGTTATTAAAACCATTAATTGAAGAGTTAAAGAAAAATGATAAATTTCAAATACAACTGTTAGTAACAGGAATGCATCTTTCACCTGAGTTTGGCCTTACATATAAAGAAATTGAACAGGACGGAAATAAAATAAGTGAAAAAGTGGAAATGTTATTGAGTTCTGACACACCAACAGGAATAGCAAAATCAATGGGTTTAGCATTGATTTCACTCTCAGAGGCATATTCCAGATTAAATCCGGATTTGGTTATTTTATTAGGAGACAGATTTGAGATATTTGCTGCTGCTACTGCTGCGAATATAACACATATTCCTATTGCCCATTTAAATGGAGGAGAACTCACTTTCGGAGTAATAGATGATAATTTCCGACATGCTATAACCAAAATGAGCAATCTCCATTTTGCTTCTACAGAGGAGAATCGCAAGAGAGTAATCCAGTTAGGTGAAGAACCTGAAAGGGTTTTTAATGTAGGGGCAATTGGATTGGATAGTATTAAGATCTTAAAGCTGTTGTCCAGGGAAGAACTTGAGCAGCAGTTAAATTTTAAATTCAATAAGCGGAATTTGTTAGTAACTTTCCATCCTGTAACTTTGGAGGCCATGACCGTTGAGGATCAATTCAACAACCTACTGGCTGCATTAAAGGAATTAACGCATACAAATATCATTTTAACCAAGGCTAATGCAGATACGGATGGAAGAATCATCAACAGAATGATAGATGAATTTGCTGCAGAAAATCAAGAAAACTGCAGAGCTTATGCTTCGTTGGGTCAGTTAAGGTATTTATCGGCTTTACAATTTGTAGATGCGGTGGTTGGAAACTCTTCCTCAGGTATCGTAGAAGCACCATCATTTAAAATTGCCACAATTAATATTGGTGACAGACAAAAAGGAAGAGAGCAAGCAGGTAATGCAATTAATTGCGGTACAGAGAAAGATGAAATTTGTAAAGCATTGAAAGAAATATATAGTCCGGAATTTAGAAAGAAAATTGAGAATGCAGTTAATCCTTACGGGATGGGTAACACATCGGTGAAAATTGCAGCATTACTAAATGAAATACTTGATAACCAAATTGACTTGAAGAAAAAATTTTTTGATATAGAATGGAGTAATTATGTTAGCTAAAGATTTTTTAATAACCCCGGATTACTCAATTAAAGCGACTTTAAAAAAGCTTGATGAAACAGGTTTAAGAACACTTTTTGTAGTAACAGAAACCAATGAATTACTAGGATCGGTAACTGATGGTGATATCCGAAGATACATATTAAGAGGTGAGAGTCTTGATGGTGACATAAAAAAAGTTTATAATTCGAATCCTTATGCAGTTAATCAGAATAATTATGATCTTGCAGTAATTGAGAAATTATTTAATATTGAAATGATAGAACTTTTACCTGTAATCGACAATAATAAAATAGTAAAGGAAGTTATAACCTGGCCGGAAATATTTTCGAAAGCAAAAGACCAGACGATCTTAACTCCATTAGATATACCCGTAATTATAATGGCTGGCGGGAAAGGTTCCAGAATGGATCCATTTACAAGAATTCTGCCCAAACCTTTAATTCCCATTGGTGATAAAACCATAGCCGAGGTAATTATTGATGAATTCAGGAAATATGGAGTAACAAACTACTATATGACTCTGAATTATAAGGGAGAGATGATCGAGGCTTATTTTAACAGTATTGAAAAGGATTTCAAGATCAGTTATTGCCGTGAGAAGGAATTCTATGGGACTGCCGGCAGTTTGAAATTATTGGAAGGGTTTATTGCAGATACTTTTATTGTTTCAAATTGTGATATAGTAGTAAAAGCTGACTATCATGACGCAGTTAATTTTCATTATAGTAATAATGCTGATTTCACGATTATTTCCTCAATCCAGAATCACAAGATACCCTATGGAGTGATCAGTTTTATCGAGGGTGGAGAAGTAACACAGATATTAGAAAAGCCAGAATACACTTTTACTATCAATACAGGAGTATATATTTTGAATAAAGAATGTTTAAAATATATTCCTGAAAACACAGTTTTTGATATGCCGACATTGATAGACATGCTATTAAAAGAGAAAAAGAAAGTATTGACCTATCCGGTAAATGAAAATGATTACATAGATATTGGTCAATGGGAAGAGTACAAAAAAGCAACTGAGAAGTTGAAGATCATGATTTAGGCAGATAACGATGTATAAAGGCAGGAAGTTTTTAGCAATAATCACAGCCCGTGGTGGTTCTAAGGGATTAAAAGATAAGAATATCAAATCACTGAATGGAAAGCCTTTGATAGCATACACAATAGAAGCCGCAACAGAAAGCAACATCTTTGATAAAGTAATTGTATCAACAGACTCAGAACAAATTGCCGATGTTTCAAGAGAGTATGGTGCCGAAATACCCTTTATAAGACCAAAGGAATTAGCAACTGATGAGGCTAAAAGTGCTGATGTTGTTTTACATGCATTGGATTATTATAAAAAGCAAAACGAGAATTATGATTATTTTATTCTGTTACAGCCTACTTCTCCTTTAAGAACAGGAGAAGATTTAAGCAATGCAGCAGATTTGATTCTGGAAAAGGGTGGGAATTCGGTTGTTGGGGTCTGCGAAGTTGAACACTCTCCTCTCTGGACAAATGAACTACCCCGGAGTTTATCTTTAGAAGGATTTTTACATAAAGAGATAATAAACACCAGACGGCAGGACTTGCCTGTGTATTATCGAATCAATGGTGCTTTGTATATTTGTAAGCCAGAAATATTTTGGGCAAGCAGAGATTTTTTTGGTGATAAGAGTTATGCTTACATAATGACTAAAGAAGCCTCTGTGGATATAGATGATGAGACAGATTTTTTATTTGCTGAGTTATTACTTAAACAAAGAAAGAATGGATAAGCTTCCGTTTATTGCAGATAGAGAAAATGCTCAAGTGTCAGTTGATGAACATTAAGATGAACAGATATTTTCAAAACAGTTTAAATAATGGACCATATGGACAATATGGACAATATAAAAGCTGAAAATGTATGGGAGGACGTATTTCAGAAGGAGGAAAGATGAAATATTGTACTAAATGTGTAATGCCGGAAACGAGACCCGGGATTACCTTCAACGAAGCTGGAGTATGTTCAGCTTGCATCTCTTTTGAGAACAGAAAGAAAGTTAACTACGAAAAAAGGTTTGAAGAGCTGAAAGCATTAGCAAAGAAGCACAAGAAGAATGATGGCAGTTATGATTGTATGATTGCCGTAAGTGGTGGTAAGGACAGTCATTTTCAAGTTCATGTAATGAAAGAAGTTTTGGGATTAAATCCTTTACTGGTGACAGTGGAAGATAATTTCCCTTTGACAGATGCTGGTTCACACAACTTAAAAAACATTTCTGAGGAATTTGGCTGTGATTTGATCAGTATGAAACCCAATATGAAAGTTCAGAAAATAATCATGAAATATACTTTTGAAAAATATGGAAAGCCAACTTATTTTGTGGATCGCTATATATATACTTATCCTCTGCAAATGGCAGCAAAGTTCAATATTCCTTTGTTAGTTTACGGGGAAAATATCAGTTATGAATATGGCGGAAATAACCAGGTTGAAACATATTCAGCAAAAGATCAAATCAATAACGGAGTAGCTTCAGGAATTGAGGTTGAGGAATTACTGGCACTTGAAGGTGTGAGCAAGGCTGATTTAAACTTTTTTGAGGCTCCAACCAGCAAAGAACTTGATGCATTGGAACCGATATATTTAAGTTATTTTGTAGAATGGAACAGTTATAATAACTATCTTTTTGCAAAATCCAGAGGCTTTCATGATTTGACACATGAGTGGGTTAGAACGCATCATATAGAGAATTTTGATCAGGTTGACAGCAGAGCATATCTGGTTCATCCTTGGATGAAATATCCCAAGTTTGGCCATGCTACAGCGACAGATTATGCTGCAAGATTTGTTAGATATGGAAAGCTTTCCCGCGAAGAGGCTGTGGAATTAGTCAAAAAGCATGATCATAACCTTGACGACTTATGTGTAAGGGATTTCTGTCAGTTCTTAGGCTATTCTGAGAGCGAGTTTTGGAGAATAATTGAGACCCATTATAATCCCAACTTATTCAAGAAGGAAAATGGGCATTGGGTATTGAAATAACTGTTAATGTATTGTATGCAGACCAGTCTGACAAGACAGACTGGTTTGCTTATTGATACATTTAAATAATTGTTAAGGAACAGATTATGAATTTCATGGAATGTACAGAACACTTTATTAATTTTTTAAATACCGTTGATGCGAAATCTGTTTTACAAGTAAATACTTCTGAAAAAGAAGTAGGTTTTGTCGTATCACCCTGGTTATCTACATCAGTTCCCTGGTTTACATTAACACTTCTTCTTCTTTACAGGACAAGAGGATTTAAGTGTACCATTATTTGGGATGATCTTTTTTTTGAGAACGAAGCGGTAACAAAAGAAGAAAATGGATATATCGAAGTAGTTCTGGGTTATTTTAAACATTTCACAAACATAATCAAAGTTAGCGATCTAGAGAACATTCAGTTAAGTTTAAGAGAAATAGAAGAGGTAGATAAACTGGCGATAGTCAATGCTATCTGGACAAAGCGTACATCAGTTTTTATTGAGAGAGAACAGGTTTTAATTCAGAGGTATAGAGAAAAGCTGGGGAGTAATCTTAAGAAGATAAAGGCAGTATTTACTCAAAACAAATTCGATCATATAGTATGCCCTGGTGGGGTATATGGGAATAGTGGATTATTTTTGTTGAAAGGCAAAGCAGAATCAATCAGGATTGCCACGTACGATTGCGGAGATGGAGCACTATTTTTAGGTTCAGATGATGCTGCTTCTTATTTTAAAGATACAGTAAGAGCACTTCAATCATTACACAATAATTCCAGTGGTATTGATCAGCAGTTTTTGGATTTCATAATAAAAGAAGCCAAGGAAGAGTTTAATCTTCGTTTGGGAGGACTAGACAAATACAAATACCAGGCAGTTGGAACCGATGCATCTCTTGAAACAGAAGACTTTGAGGTGTTGATTCCTCTGAGCATAGATTGGGATGCCCCGGCACTTGACAGAAACAAATTTTTTGGGAGTCCTTCACAATTAGTTAGTGAAACGGTACATCACATATTAAACAACAGTAAGGTAAAAGTAGTTATCAGACAGCATCCTTACAACCGCTTTATTGACGGCAGAGATAGTTGGGAAGATTTTATTAAGACCACGTTTGTTGGACATGAAAAGAGAGTAATTTTCGTAAAAGCAGATGCGAAGATAAATACTTATGAATTATTAAAAAAATGCAAATTGGTCTTGCCTTATGTTTCCACTATCGGGATAGAGGCAATATTTTTTGGCAAACCAGTCATAATTGAGAGTAATGTCCATTATTCAAGTTTAAATGCAATTGTATCCGGCAAATCGAAAGAAGATTATTTTGCTAAGATAATAGAAGAATTACAAAGAGATAATCATACCATACAAGATAAGGACATAGATGAAGCTTATTTATATTATTATTTGTTTCAAATAGCTTCATTTGTTAATTCGAGCTTTACCCCTCAACCTCAGGATTATGAAGTATGGGTTAAGAGAACTCTCAAAGAGCTTACAGAGGATGAGCATTTACAAGTCATAATGGAGTCATTAATCACAACGAAGCCTGTAGCTTTGATAAATGTTGAAAAGCTATACAAAGAAAAGAAGGTAAAGGAACCTGTTGAAAACGTGCAGTTGGAAGCTAGTGCAAAAAAGGGAGACTTATCTGATTTTGTTGATGTTTCCTTTGGTAAAAGCGTTCAACTCATAGGGATGAGAAATATCGAAATTGGTAAGGGAACTGTGATTGGTGATGACACCTGGTTGAATATCTGTCAAAGAGATGACAAAATCAGAATGAAAATTGGCAAATGTACTCTTATAGGCAGAAGGTCAATGGTTTCAACAGGTGGCTATTTGGAGATTGGTGATTATTGTGTTTTTGCACCTAATGTCTATGTTTCCGATGCAGATCATGTTTATCAGGACATAACCTTGCCTATAATGCAGCAGGGAGCGACTTTAAACCGAAGTGTGATTGTTGAAGATAATTGTTGGCTGGGTATAAATGTAGTGGTTTCTGGGAATGTCATTGTTGGCAGAGGTAGTGTGATCGCTGCGAACAGTGTGGTTTTAAAGGATGTTCCACCATTTAGTGTAGTTGCCGGGAATCCGGCAAAAGTAATTAAAATGTATAATTCCCAGACAAAAGTATGGGATAAAGTTAAATCTGAAGATGTTTTATTACATCTTCTCAGAATCAGAACTACTTACATGATTCCATCGAAGGAAGAATATAGTCAGATACTTGCAAAAAATGCCAAGTTGGGAAGAATCGATCCCATAGTTGGTGGTAATGGAATTTGCATTTAGACAAATAACCAGCAGAAAAAATACAATAAAGGGGATAACATGAATACTAAGCAATATCAGTCATACAACACTTATGTTGAAGTCAACAACCAATGGTATGATCCAATTATAGCCGGAGCTGACACCTTAAAACACTTTCTATTTAACAGAACTGTCTATGATGGCGTTAACAGTGTACTGACCAGATTGGAAATGGATGATTATTCTAAATTTTTAAGCAGATTTTTAAGTAAAGGTATAGAGAGTTTTGGAAGTCATTGGAGATATGCGGACATTTGTACAGTTCTATACACTTTAAGTAAGAAGTTAGAAATTCGCAGTTATTTGGAAATTGGAGTCAGACGTGGTAGAAGTATGGGAATGGTAGTGGCAAATAATCCGAATGTCAGCATTGTTGGTTTTGACATGTGGCAACAGGATTATGCAGGCATGAAGAATCCTGGACCTGAATATGTGGAAGCAGAAATGAGAAAGCTTGGTCTGCAGGTTCCGGTGGAATTTGTTTCCGGGAATTCACATGTTACTCTGAAGGAATTTTTCAGAAAGAATCCTGACAGATTTTTCGATCTGATCACAGTAGATGGTGATCATAGTTTTGATGGTGCAGTTGAAGATATTATGGATGTTTTACCGCATTTGAGTATAGGTGGAGTTATTGTATTTGATGATATAGCTCATCCACAGCACAAATATTTAGCAGAGGTATGGGCACAGTGTGTGGGCAGTAACGATGCATACTCATCATATAGTTTTACAGACATTGGATATGGTGTATCTTTTGCTGTAAAAAAAAGATAGTTACATTAGGATAAATGGGAGAAACGGATGACGACTCAGAAAGTGCTGATTACAGGTGTGAACGGTTTTATTGGCAGTAATATTGCCATGGTGTTGAAAAGTAGTTTTAAGATCATTGGTTTGGATACAGGTTCAACAGATTTATCGGGATCGGTTGATTTTTATTTCCAAATGGTATTGCCAAGTTCAGATCTGGAAGGATTAATCAAAACTTTTGAACCGGATTATTGTGTGCATTGTGCCGGTTCAGCTTCTGTAGGAAATTCGATGACTTCTCCAGGCATGGATTTTAATGCCGGACCAACAGCGGTATTTAACTTGTTGGATTCCATCAGAAAAGCAGAAACAAAATGCAAAGTTATTTTCTTATCCAGTGCAGCGGTGTATGGTAATCCGCAGATTTTACCTGTTAGTGAAACACATGCGTTAAAGCCTATCTCCCCATATGGTTATCATAAAATGATCAGTGAAAAAATACTGGAAGAATTTGCAGAGATATATGGTATTAATTCTATCGTTCTAAGAGTATTTTCCTGTTATGGAAATGGACTTAAGAAGCAATTACTTTGGGACATGGCCAATAAAATAGTCAACAATAAGACCCTTGAACTTGACGGATCAGGGAATGAGACCAGAGATTTTATTCATGTGTCTGACCTGGCAGAGCTGATTAAGCTGATGATCAACTTAAAAATTGAAAAAGGTATTTATAATGTGGCTGGCGGTAAAGAAATTTCCATAAATGAAGTAGCAAGTTTGATGATAAAGCACCTAAAGAAGCAAGACTTAGAAATTAATTTCTCTGGGAATAATAGAATTGGCGATCCCTTAAACTGGGTTGCAGATGTGAAAAACATAAAGAATCTTGGATTTAATCCTTCTATAGAGATTGAATGTGGGATTAAAAACTATTGTGAATGGTATAATAATTTATAAAGTTTCATTTGTGGAAGGGGACAGACTATGAAAAAGATAAAATTAGGGATTCCACCCTTAGGAGACAGTTCCTGGCCGGGTGGGGTAAATTATGTTATAAATATAGTAAAAGCATTGCAAAGTAATAATAATAAAGAAGAAACTGAGTTATATTTTGTAATAGACAAAAATACCATAAAATCAATAAATTTGTATGAAAGTATTCTCCCAGATTTCAGAAGAGTAATTTTTGTGGGCGACAAGAACCAGACAGCAGATAAATTATTTGGCAGCAAAGTCGTGTATTCAGAAGAATTTAGTAAAATTTTTGACATAATAGATGTATATTTCCCAGTAAATTCAAATGTTATAGAAAGTGGTAACTGTATTTCATGGATTCCTGATTTCCAACACTTGTATTTACCTCAGTTCTTTTCTCCAGCAGAAATAGAACAAAGAAATGGATGGTTTGAAAAAATTGCCAACAAAGCTAAACTTACGGTATTCAGCAGTAGAAATAGTGAAGATGATTTTAATAAATTTTATCCCCAACACATTGGTAAAACAAAAGTTCTGAATTTTTATACAAAATTTGAAACTGATATTTTTAAGAATGACCCGCACTTAATTGCAAAAAAATATTCTTTACCTGACAAATTTTTGATCAATTGTAATCAATTTTGGATACATAAGGATCATAAAACAGTGTTTGAAGCAATCGCAAAACTGAATAAACTGGGAATCAAGATGAACTTAGTCTGTACAGGCACAATGAAAGATTATCGTTTTATGGACTATTGTGATAACATAAAAAAATACATTAATGAGTTGGGAATTGAGGACCAGGTTTTTCTTTTGGGATTAATCCCGCGAGATGACCAAATTCAGTTGATCAGAAAGAGCAGTGCGATAATACAATCCTCCTGGTTTGAAGGTTGGAGCACAGTAGTTGAGGATGGCAGAGCTTTAGGTAAGATCATGATAATGTCTGATATCGGTGTTCATCTTGAGCAAAATCCGGAATACGGCTTATATTTCAAAAAAGGCTCATCAGATGATTTAATCAAAGTACTTTCTGAAATATCCCTTGAATTACAATCTGGTCCTGATAAAATAGCTGAAGAACGGGCTTTTAAAATATCTGAGCAACTACAAAGCAAATTTGCAGACGAAATAATTGAAATATTGAAAGACACCCTTTGTCCTGAAGAGATTGATTCAATTCAAAACAAGTATATGGAGTTAGAGAATTTTGCCCAAAAAGCTAACACACTTTTGGGTGATAAATTTAGACAAAAGACGTTAATGACTAATAGAGATTCAGATTTTGTACTCGCTACAAGTTTAAACCCTAAGGGTGGTGAGAATCAACTAAGGGCCTATAACAGTTGGGTTGACTTTGGATTTAAAGTATTATCTTTCAACAATAAAAGTGAAATTACATTATTACAAGCACAGTTTCCCTCAGTTATCTTTTACGAAGTAACCCGTACAGCACAGGAGAAAGTAGGCAAACCGTTGGTTTATTTAGATGACATTCTGAAAGAATTAAAAAAGCTTCCGAACAAGCATTTCGGATTTATCAATTCTGATATTGAGTTCAAACTTGCTTCAATTGACAAAAAACTTTTAAAAGCCAAAATAGAAAAGCAACTATCTCAGGGTTTATTATATGCCCAGCGAATTGATATTGAAAATGAAATCGATGAAAATGGTATTGAATACGATAAGGGTTATGATCTCTTTTGTTTTTCCAAGGAGACATTGGATAAATTATTTGGGTATGATTTTGTAATTGGTCTTCCCTGGTGGGATTATTTCTTTCTCACCTCAGCAATATTGAATTCCATACCGATAACGAAAATTAGTTTTCCCACTATCTATCATATAAAGCATGAATTCTTTTATAATAAAGATTTGTGGTATGAATATGCTGAAAAGCTCTTGGATTACATGAATGATCATATTCAGGATGAGACGATAAAATTAATCCGTAGCAAAAAGCAGTTAGGCAAAGATCAATATCAAAAGGCACTCTATGAGTTTAGTTTTGGGATAGTTGATCTGATTAAGCAAAATTCGTTATCTTTCAGTTCAGATGAGATTAAGAGTAAAAACGATTCACAGTTTAATTATCTTAAAACAAGTTGGGATTTTTTTGGCAAGGAAGATCCTTTTTGGGCTGTCTTAACAGTACCCGAGAAGAAGGGCAATAAATGGGATCCTGATGAATTCTATAAACACGGGCGAAACAGTATCAAAGGAGTTCTTAATCAACTTAATGAGATAGGCATAAAAATAACATTTAACAGTGCTCTGGATTTTGGTTGTGGAGCTGGCAGACTTAGTCAGGGTTTATCTCTCTACTTTGATCAGGTTTATGGTGTGGACATTTCCTTCTCAATGCTCGAGAAAGCAAATGAACATAATAAATTCGGTAAAAAGTGCCAGTATATTTTGAATACAAGAGATGATTTAAAAATCTTTCCCGATAATTCCCTGGATTTTATTATTTCAATTATTACCTTGCAACATATGAAACCTAAGTTTTCGCTTAGTTATCTGCGTGAGTTTATCAGAATTTTGAATGCAGGCGGAATTTTAGTATTTCAAATACCTGGGAGAAGATTGGGTTATTCTGATGAGCAATGGAAGGAATTTAGAGAGAATCAGGATTCAGATTTGAATAAAAGTGGGCAGCCTAAGATGGAAATGAACGGAATTGGCAAGGAAGAGTTGATTAAGCTTTTTGCTGAAAATAATTGCGAAGTATTAAAAGTGTTTGATGATGGCGGGTTAAATCCCCATTGGGAAAGCAATAATTATGTTGTTAAGAAGTTGTACTAATCCGGAGGTAATATAATGGAAAGTAATAAAGCAAGATATTCTTTAACTGCAGCAAAATCTGAGATTCCAATGCTTCCGAAAACAGAAGTGTCTCATACTAATTTTTTGAACCAATCAGTATCGATTATCCTTCCTACCAAAGATAGAGAAGAAGGTTTAAAAGCTGTTTTAGACAGTATTCCTCCTGCACTTGAAGGAATAGATTATGAAATAATTATTTGCCAGGATAAGCCCAATGAGACCACGGGCAGCATTTTGAAGAACTATAAAAACATAACAAAAGTAATATACGATAGTGAGATCTTTGCAGAAGGTCAGAAATTTTCCTGGGCGAAAATTATAAATTACGGATTTGCTCAAGCTAAGGGTGATTGGCTGGTTTTTGGAAGTGATGACATAGTTTTTTATCCTAAATCATTTCAAAACGCATTTAGAAAAATTAATAATGAATCCATTGGAGCTGTGAGTTTTTTACATAAGAACACAGTTGAAACTTATGGTGGTTTTTTTGATAATTACGGATATGACACTTTGAATGGTGATAAGATTTATATAAATTTTGGCATGATCAAACGTAAGGCTTTTGAAAAAACTAATAAATTTGATGAAAAGTTTAAATTCTACTGGGCTGATGTAGATATTTGTATGCAGATCTGGAATTTGGGATTAACAATAATAGCTTCCGAAGATTCTTTGGTTGATCATGTTAATATTTTGGATAAAGTTAAAACAGATAATAGTAATAAGGTGTTTTTAGATGATACCGAGTATTTTTGCAGTAAGTGGCAGGATACCACATTATTTAAGGGAAGCAGTCCTCTTGAGAAAAAGAGATTTTTCTTGAAAGTAAAGGATCTTGAGACCATTAAAGATTCCTTACAAAGTCTTGATTCCAACCCTAAAAACAACAAATTCTTAATTGATGGAGTAATTTTTTATCTGCAAAGAAAGATATTCGGCGGAATAAGTGTTGTTTGGCAGAACTATTTAGAGAAAATAGCGAATTCAAATATTAAGGATCAATTCCTGCTTTTGGACCGTGAGAATACAGCACCGAGAATACCCGGACTTAGAACAATATCAGGAAAATCGTATTCTGATGTGGGAAAAGAATCAAGATTTGAAGATGCTAAATACATTGATGAAATCTGCAGGCAAGAGGGGATCACACATTTCATATCAACTTACTACACTTATTCGCTTAGTTATAAAAATATCCTGATGTTACATGATTTTATACCTGAAGCATTAGGACATGATTTAAGCAAAAAAGCTTGGCCATCCAAAAAGGAAGCTATTCTCAATGGTAATTATTTTCTCTGCATTTCAGATAATACGAGAAAAGATTTTGCTAAATTCTATCCGCAAAAATATGATAAGAATAATGTATTTACAATATTCAATGGAGTTTCAGATATTTATAGACCTTGTTCGGAATTTGAGAAACTCAGTTTCAAAAGAAAGTATGGTTTAACAAAACCATTTTATGTGATTTGTGGTTATCGATCACCACATAAAAATGTAGGAGCTTTCCTCAAAGCGGTAAATTTAATAGATGATGCCAACAGCTTTGAAATCATCTTCAGTGGAGGTTCAGAGGAAATTGAAAAGGAATATTTACCTCTCCTTCAAGACTTAAATTACAGAAGATTTAATTTTCCCACCGAAGAGATGCCACTGCTTTATAATTGTGCTAACGCTCTTATATTTCTTTCTGACTATGAGGGTTTCGGACTGCCAATAGTTGAAGCACAAAAATCCGGGTGTCCTGTTATAACCTGTAGAAATTCATCGATTCCTGAAGTAGCAGGTGAAGCAGCGATATATGTGGATGGTAAAGATATCTTTGCGATAAAAAATGCTCTTCTTTCAATTAATGATGAAAGAATCAGAAGAATTATAATTGAAAAGGGCATGCAGCAGGCTGAGAATTTTTCCTGGGATAAGAGTTTTACCCGATTTAGAGAAATAATGAGAGAATTTGGTTTATCTGATAATCAAAACCAACAAAAAGGAACAGTCGCCAATGCCGTGAATTTGTCTTTTGTGAACAAATCAAAAGACTACTGGGATGTGAGTGATTTGTATGAAGCTATGTTTACCAGAATTTATATTGACCCTTCTTTAAAGAACAAGACTCTTGATGAGCAAATAGATATCTGGAATAGATCAGCTCAAAGCTCTGTAGATAAAATTCTCCAAAAAATACCTTATAAATCCAAGTGGAAAGCATTGGAAATTGGCTGTGGGATTGGAAGAATTATCAAGCCTCTAAGAGAAAAATTAGCGGTAGTAGATGGCGTTGATATTGCCCCTAATATGATTAAATTTGCTGAAGAATATTTGGGTACAGATGAAAGCAGAGGAAAGGTATTGGTCAATAACGGTTATGATTTAGCTGATCTCAAGGACAGGACTTATGATCTGGTATATTCGATGATTGTTTTTCAGCATATCAGATCTGCTTCGGTTGTGAAGAGTTATTTTAAAGAGATTAATCGAGTTTTACAGGATGATGGTTATTTAAGAATCCAAGTTTTTGATGACACCAAACCCGGCAGAGGCAAATTTGATGAAGAAGCAATGTTCGGAATTGATTACGGTTTAATGGGTAATGGCTATAAACCGGAAGAATTTAGAAGTTTACTTGATCAGCATGGTTTTGAGATAATAGATTTCGAATATGACTCACCCTGGTTATGGGCAACTTGTAAGAAGAAGATATCTGCTGAAATTATAAAGCAGGATATTCTGGTTTCAGCGATTGTCTCAACTTACAATGCTGAAGAATATATAGAAGGATGTTTGCAGGATTTAGTTGAGCAAACTTTGTTTAAATCAGGACAGCTTGAGATTGTTATTATCGACAGTGCTTCACCTCAGAACGAGAGAGCTATCGCAGAAAAGTTCCAAAATAAATATCCTAATATCAGATACGAAAGAACTCCTGAAAGAGAGACACTTTATAAAGCTTGGAACAGAGCAGTGAAACTTTCTCAGGGAAAATATATTACCAATGCGAATACAGATGACAGACATCGTTTTGATGCACTGGAAATAATGTCAAAGTATCTGGAAGCAAATCCTGATTGTGATCTGGTTTATACTAATTCCAAAATCAGCTATATTGCCAATGAGTCTTTTTCTGAGTGTGAAAGTAAGGATGTTTTAGTTAATTCAGAGTTTGATTCCAGAGAAACTCTTTTGCATTTCCAGTTTGGCCCTGCCCCAATGTGGAGAAAGAATGTTCATGATAAGATAGGTTATTTTAATGATAAATATATTGCAGTCGGCGATTACGATTTCAATATCAGGTTCGCGATTGCAGGTCTGAAAGCAAGATGGTTGAATGAAACCTTAACAATGTTCTATAAAAACCCTAATTCCATAACTTACTCTTTTTCTAATCAACAAAAGGAAAAACAGGATCTGCTGGCTAATTACCGAAATCCCAAAGTTTTGCTGGAATTATACAAAACATACAGAACGGACTTAGCAGACAGAACTGCAATTTTAGATATTCTGCAGGATCAGGCTCTAAGATCCTTATCGTTCCACGTGCCTGGGAGTCCTAAAAAAGGGAAGGATGAACAGTATTTTTCACTTTTATGTGCTGAAAGTATAAAAGTACTTGAGAGCTCTCAAATTGCTCCAGAGAAAAAACTGGTAATTTTAGTGGATTCCAATAATTTCTCCTTCATCTATGACTTCATTTTCTACCTGAAAAAACTGTCATTCGTATTAGTTCTTGATTCCAAAGATGATAAGCAATTACAATTTGCATATGATTGGGCAGATACAATATTCATTGAATGGATGCATAAGATAACTCAGTTATTTGCTCAACTCAAGAAAAAGCAAAGAATTATCACCCGTTTGCATAGTCATGAAGCATATAAGAAATTTATCAAAACTACCAATTTAGAAAATATCGACTCTGCGGTGTTTGTTTCGGATATAATGGTGGACTATCTCGAATCCATTGATATTGATATAAGGAACAAAACAAAAGTGCAGGTAATATCACCCGGGATAGATTTAGAAAAGTTTCCGTTCAAAAACAGAGTTCATGGCTTTAATATGGCCTTTGTCGGACATTTGATTCAAACAAAAAATATAGCCTTCTTATTACAAATCCTGAAAATGCTTGTGAACAAAGATAAGCGTTATCATTTACATCTCTTTGGTGAATTTGTTAATGATGAAGGAATTCCCGGGGAAGTGCCAAAAAGATATTTCCTGGATCAGATACAAAAACTGGGTTTGACAGACAATATTACTCTTTACGGTTATTTAGAGCATGACGAGCTTGTGCTGAAGATGGCTGATATTAATTATCTTCTCTCTACAAGTTACAGAGAAAGCTTAGGTCTGAATATTCTGGAAGCAATGGCTATGGGTATTATGCCTTTGATTCACAGCTGGCCTGGAGCAGAATCAATTTATCCGGAAGAACTTTTATTTAGTTATTTTGAAGAAATCAATGATAAACTATGCTTAGACTATAATTCTCAGAAATACAGAGAATTTGTTGTACAGAAGCATAATGCTGTACTGAAAAACGCTGAGTTAGCATCACTCATTCTGGATCAACCTATAGCAGGGCCAGTATCTGAAGAGAAAGTCAATGTCTTTGATACCTGGTCATCTGCCTCTTTTACTCCTGAGACCAAAGTAGAGGATGAATTAGCCGTTTTGCTGGAAATTGAAAAAATCCGTTTGGAAGATACACCAGTAAGAACAAAGGTAAACAAAACATTACAGTTAACTGAAAAATATAGCAGCAGAAACTTGGATTTCTATTTAGATTTCCTCAAATTCAATCCCGATGATTTGGAAAACAGGTTAATGTTTAATTTATTTGATAATGGCAGCAGTTTGAACTATATCTTGGCTGTAGAGTTTTTTGTAACCAATAATAGACTAATTGAAGCAGAGAATCTTCTTCAATATCAGATTGAACAGAGAGTGGAAAATTCTTATACCTGGCTGCAATTAGGAGAAATAGCCTTTGTTAAAGGTGATATTGAAACAGCCAGAAAGCACTTCAATAAGTCATTTGCCTTAAATCCGTATTCAATTTCCTTATTGAATAATTTAGCAGTTTTACATTTTTATTTGAAGCAACCTGAAAAAGCTGCGGAATATGTAAATTTAGCCATAGAATACTGTCCGAATTATCCGGATGCAATAAACAATAGAAATACTATTTTGAATATGTAATAATTCCTTTTTCGGAAACAATAAATTTTCCAAGGGGCAAATCATGTATAACATCCTTTATCTGGCATATATAGAACCAAAATACAAACAGCTTCATACTAAGATCAATGGTCAGGTTGAAGCTCTCAAAGAGCTTGGCCATACTGTCAGTGCATTTATAATCGGCAGAAATTATCCTGCGGATTTTCCTTTTAATCCCAATTTTAAGATTATGGATACTGCCCAAACTGCAGAGAAAAGGCACGAAATAGTAGTGAAACTGATAGAAATGACTAATCCGGACATGATCTATTTCCGTTATCCGAACGGGTATAAAAATGTATTGGAACCTCTTATTCCAGTTTTAAAGAAATATCCTAAAGTAATCTTTGAACATAATACCAGAGAAGAGGATGAACTCGAGCATAACCAGCAATGGGAAATTCTGGAACAGGAAAAGAGCTGGGGCCGGCAACTGATTACATATGCAAAAGGTTTGGTCGGCTGTTTCCCCTCAGCTACACAACATCAGATTGAGAGAGCTCCTGATCTTAAAATTCCTACAATTACAATAGGTAACGGTCTTAAGGTGGCAGATTATCCTGAAGCCCGTCAACCAGTTCTTGAAAAGGAACTCAATGTATTATTTTCGGGATACATCGCCAGGCATCACGGCTTGGAAAGAGCATTTGCCGGTATTTATGAGAATCCTGAGTTAAACATTAATCTATACATTGTAGGCAAATTCTTTGATAAAGATTATGAGCAGGCCAGTTTAACTCTGGTTGATCGATTGAATCTGAATAATAAAGTACATTTTCTGGGAGAATTGAATAAGCAGGAATTGAATCCCTGGTTTGACAAATGTCATATCTGTATTGGTTCTCTTGGTATGCACAGACTAAGCACCAAAGACGGTGCCAGCCTAAAAACAAGAGAATACCTTTCCCGGGGAAAAGCGATTATCATGGACCATGAAGATCCAGATCTATCGCCAGATCTTTCCTTTATATACAGAATTCAAGGTGATGAATCTCCCTTGGATTTCAAGGATATTTATCATTTCATCAAGAATGCTGATCTCTCCCCTCAGATCATAAGAGAATATGCTCTGCAACATTGTGACTGGAAAGGTAAGATGCAAAGACTGGTCAACTTCATGGAGTCGTGTATTTTTCCAGCTAAACAAATTGTTACAACAAAGAATATCCCAAATCAAACCAAAGATCAATATACAGTACTACTCACTCTCAATGATGATTATGATGCCAATTACCTATGTCTGCAAGCGTTAACAGAGAATACTTTATTTGATGAGAATACAAAATTAATTATTCTGAAAGAATCATCTACTCAACGGAATAACTATTTGATCGGTTGTGCAGCCAACTTTGCTCAGATAATTAGCATCACTTCTCCCCTATCCCCTGAGGAAAAGATTAATAAATTTGTAACACCAGACAGAAAAACAATAGATCTCAATAATACATTCCGTGCCTATCCAAATTGGTTAGAGCAACAACCTGTTTTAGAACCTTTACCTGAAACTATATCTAATAACGACTCCCGGGCTTTTTGTAATAGACAGGACTTTGATGCATATCAACTTCAATGCCGTGAAGAAAGACTTGCAGTGGAAAGGTATTTTGCAACTCAGAATCTTAAAAATGAACAATTCTTTAGTGTAGGTTACTGTGAATATTGTCATCAACCAGTTAACTTTATGATAGACTGGATTTTGAATTATGACAATGTCCCCGGCTACAGAGAAAGGTTGATCTGCCCAGTCTGTGGTATGTCTGCCCGAAAAAGAATGGTGGCGTCACATCTTATTAAACAGACAAAAAATCTTAAGTCCAAGCCGAAAGTCTTTTGTTTCGAGCAGAAGAGTAAATTCTTTAAGATGCTTCTGCAGGATCATGGTTCCAGCATGGATTTGATCGGGAGTGAATATCTTGAGGATAACATTGCCAGCGGTACAATTGTTAATGGATTGAGACATGAAGACGCTTCAAATCTCAGTTTTCAAAACTCTGAGCTTGATTTCATCTTGTCAAATGATGTCTTTGAACATGTACCGGATATTCATAAAGCAATCTCAGAATGTTACAGAGTTTTGAAAAAGGGCGGGAAGCTCATTTTCACTATTCCGTTCCGTTGGGATCAGGATAAAACTTTTGCCCGGGCAACAATAGAAAACGGTGTTATTAAACATTTGACCCAACCTCACTACCATAAAGATCCTCTCCGCAAAGAAGGGTCTCTGGTATTTTATGAATATGGTTGGGATCTTCTTGAATTCCTTAAAAGTGCCGGATTTAAAGCATACATTAAAGATTATTATGACTTTCTCTACGGATATTATGGAGATGCCATGAATTTGCTCTTCATTGCCGAAAAATAAGTGAGGTAAAACATGCCTGATATTGATAAGAATTATGAAAAGTGGAACAATAAATACTCCTGGTCACAACAGGGAGACGAGTGGTCTTCTGTCTGGGGATCTGTGGAACTGCAGTGGTTTGGCACAATTTTCCCCAGAATTCAGAGTTTTCTACCCGTAGAGAACATTCTGGAAATAGCTCCTGGTTTTGGCAGGTGGACAGATTTTCTCAAAGATTACACAAAGACCCTTTCGGCTGTAGATCTCTCCGATAAATGCATCGATTTTTGCAACGATAGATTTAAGGACAAGCCAAACTTGAAATTCCATACCAATGACGGCAAATCTCTGGCAATGATTCCGGAAAAATCAGCTGATTTTGTTTTTTCTTACGATTCTTTGGTTCATGTGGAAATAGATGTCATGGAAGCTTACATTAGTCAGTTAAGCAAGATCATGAAGCCCAATGCTGTTGCCTTTTTACATCACTCAAACCGTGCCGACTATGCTCAAATGGAAGATAATCCGGAATTCCATAATCATTGGCGTGCCCAGTCTGTAAGCCATAAACTTGTCGAACAATTATGTGAAAAATATAATTTGTGCTGTATCAGTCAGGAACTGATCAATTGGGGCAATCAGCCTGAATTTGCTATTGACTGTCTGACAGTTTTTACGCCCAAAGGCTCTATCTGGCAACGCGAAAACAGAGTCTTTCATAATGGTTCTTTCATGCCGGAGGCCAGACAATGGAAACCACTTTCCAATCTTTATGCTTATCCGCAAAAACATTATGAACCCAAAATTGTTACCTTGGAAAAAGCTCAGCCCCTTGTGTCTATCATTATTCCTGTCTGGAACAAGGTAGAATTAACCAGGCAATGTCTGGAAGCACTGAAAAAGAATAAGGAGCATACTCCTTATGAAATAATCGTTGTTGATAATCATTCTACTGATGCTACTGCTTCTTATTTAGACACTTTGAAAGATGAGATCAAAGTAATCGCCAATCCGGAAAATCTGGGTTTTGCCAAAGCCTGTAATCAAGGAGCCAAAGAAGCGACTGGTAAGTATCTGGTCTTTTTAAATAATGACACCATTCCTCTATCCGGTTGGCTTGATAAGCTGGTTTCTTCCATAGAAGAAATTCCTCAGCTTGGAGTTGTCGGTTGTAAACTGCTCTATGCAGATAACTCAATTCAACACTGCGGTGTGGTTATGCGAAGAGACAGAAAAGCCTTCAAACATAATTATAAATTCTTTGAGGCGGAAAATGATATTGTGAGCTGTTCAGGTTATCGGGATGCAGTTACAGCTGCCTGTTTTTTAACACCCAGAAATCTGTTTCTTGAGCTCGGTATGTTTGATGAAAAATTTCTCAATGGTTGTGAAGATATAGATTACTGCTGTTCTGTCAGACAAAATGGTTATAAAATTTATTATCAGGCTGAATCGGTATTGTATCATTTAGAGAGTCAAACTCCCCGGGAAGTAAAAGCTGATGATGCTAATTTTGCTTTGTATCTCAAGAAATGGGGTGGTTATGCTCTGAATACTGAAATGGAAGTATATGCAAAGGATGGGTTTTGGCAGAAACAAGGGAACAAATATTTACCCTTACCGAATCCATATATGACTAACTGGGCGGTTGAATTTAACCAACTTTCCAATGATCCGCAAAATCCTGAATACATACGCCTTAAAAAACTTTTCAAGCATCTTTACACTGTCGATTCCTGGATCGATGATTCTCTGCCGATACCCCGACCTGAAGATGATAAAACAATCAGTTTCAACTCAAAGAAAAAGGAAGAAAGTCCTCAACCAGCACCAGTAAAGGTGATCGATCCCAAAGAAATTGTCCGTCCTGTTAACAAAAAGATCCCCAAAATTCTCTTTGTTTGCCATGATTTCCCTCCGTATCGTTATGCCGGTGCACAGATCTATGCCAAAAATTTGGCTCAAGCCATTAACAAATCCGGTCTGGCTCAAGTTGATATCTTACACCCGGTATTCCGAACTATTGACAAGGAACTTGGTTCTATTGAAGAAAAATCTTTTGAAGGGTTGCGTATTTTTGAGTTAACCAAATTACTGCAAAAGCGGGATCCTGAGTGTATTAAAAGTCCTGTAGTAGAAAAGGCTTTTGATAAATTCCTCACTGATAATCACTATGATGTTATCCACTTTCACGGACTTGGTCAGCTTTCAGCAGTTCCTGTCGAAGTAGCCAAAAAACACAATATAAAAACAGTGATGACCCTGCACGATTATTGGTTTCTATGTGAAGAATGGCACATGATTTATCCGGATCAAAATATCTGTTCTGGTCCTGAATCGGTGGAAAAATGTGCAGAATGTTTGTTAAAATTCTTTATTGCTCCTGAACAGGTTAATAGTTTAAGGAAGGCTGCTGTTCAATACAAATCAGACAGAAGGCAATACTTATTAGATGCCTTCAATATGATTGATATTAAGATTGCTCCCAGCAAATATTTAAAACAAAGATTTGAAGAATTTGGATTCAAAAACATCAAAGTTGTTCCACTAGGGTTTAATCTGGTAGAGCCAGTGCCATCTCCAGCCCATCAGAAAATTATTTTTGGTTATGCAGGGCAAATCATTGCCAGAAAGGGAGTCAATCTGCTTATTGATGCCTTTAAACATCTTTCTTCTGATAATATTGAACTTCATATCTATGGCAAAACAGGTAAAACTGTTTTTGCTGAAGGTTTTTTTGAAGCTATTAAGAACGTGGCAAATATTCATTATTTTGGCGAATATACACCTGATCAGCTGCCGAAGATCTTCTCTACCTTTGATATTGCAGTTATTCCCTCCCTCATGGAAAACTATCCTCTTCTGGTTCAGGAAGCATTTATGTTTAAAAAACCTGTAATTGCCAGTTCTGCCGGTGGTATTCCTGAAGCAGTTATCGAAGATGTAAATGGCTTACTTTTCACACCAAACAATGTCTTAGAACTTCATAAACGGATGCTGGATATTTGTAAGAATCCGCAAATAATTTCCAAACTGACTCAAAATATTCCTTTAGTTCGCGAATTATCCATAGATGTCAGAGATTATCTGGATATTTACTCCGGATCAGAGAGTATTGTTGAGACCAAAAAGCTTACTGTTCAATTCTATGTTTTTAAGAATGTGCATTGGCCTATGTTCGAAAATCTCTACGAATACCTGACAACACGAAGCGATGTTAAAGATATAATTGTTTGTATTCCGAATGTACAGTCTATAACAAATGATATCGATGATTATCTGATTGATAAAATAAGTGCCCTCCCGGTTACTTTGACCCACAATCCCCGACAGTATAAAGTCGATATCACCTTCATAGCAGATACGATTGCCGGTAAAGTAAAAGATGCCGGATATATCGTAAATGTAGGGCATGGTACGATTTCAAAGGGGTATTATTTTACCGATAGTATTTGGACCGAACGGGAAAACTGGGCGGATTTACTCTGCGTCCCGGGTGAATATGCAGGTCAGCAATTTAAAAATATCCTCAGAACCAGAGTTGTTCCTACAGGTATGCCCAAACTGGATAATGTCTTTTCCGGCAAGTATAATAAAGCCTATTTATGTGATCTTCTGAAACTTGATCCAACAAAGAAAATTGTTCTCTATGCACCTACTTTTAACATTGATCTGAGCAGTATTTTCAATTTCAAAGAGAGATTTATGGAATTTGATAGTCTTGATTACTATACTTTGATCAAATTGCATGGTTCGACTTTGCCATATTTAGGTGAAAATTATAAACAAATTGCCTCTTCCTCAAAAAATATTATTTATATAGAAGATGCTAATCTGGCCCCGTATATTGGAGGAGCAGATATCATGATCTCTGATGTCTCTTCGGCTTTTATGGAATTTATGGCCTGCAATAAACCGGTTATTCTCTATAACAATCCCAATGTTCAGAAATATCATGGTTATAATCCTGAGGATATCGAGTATGCCTGGCGTGATTTGGGGACTCAGGTCGGAAGTTTTGATGAATGTAAATACGCTTTGCAGCAGTTACTTGTGACAGGTGATGACAATAAATCAACTCTACGACAGAACTATGCACATCAGCTATTTTCCGATCTTGCAGGTAATGCCTCTGCCAATGTTTGGAATGCCGTTACAAGTCTTTTCAAAGACAATGCCCTAAAATCAGAAATCCCGGTTTTGTCCATTCACCTTCATCTCGATAACAATGAGTTTCTTATTCGTGATCAATTATACCATATTCAATTTTACAGCGTAATGCCTATTGATTTGATCCTCACAGTCAACAATAACAACTGTTCTAAAGAATTCCTGCAGTCTATAGAAAAATTCCACGAATTCTACAGACTTCAAATAGTACAAAGACCCAATCTGGATTATCGAAATGCCTGCAATTTGGCAATCGAGCAAGCTTTGGGTGAATATATTATAATTTTAAACGAAGGCAGCAGGATTTTCAAGAACTTTGATTATATTACCTACAAATCCTTCTTACTGAATAATGATCTTTCCATCTTTACAGGATTAACGAACTTGGCTAATACTACAAATAACTATGAAAAATATGCCAAACTACCCGAAGATGGCTCTTTTGCCCGCTTAAGTTTGCTCGTTTTCACTGAGTACAAATGTCAAAAATTAGTTCAGTATGATTCTTCAATATTACCTGATTTTGTTGCTCTAAAGAGAAGTGTCTTAGTTAAGAATGACGATTATTATTCAACAATTGTAAAACATGTTTCATCTGACAAAATGAAAATCAACCTTTCAATTGCTTGTCAGTCACTCACAAAAGAAGAGATTTCTTATCTGAAAACCCTGTGGAACTACCAGTATAAATTGAGTGAAATTGACCTGAAAAACTATCTGCAGAATATGCTCAAAGCTATTGAATTATATCACTTTACAGATTTTATATCCTTGTTGATTCTGACTCTGAACAAGACTAATATGTTTAATGGAAAGGAACTGATCGATTTGGCATATCAAAGTCTCTTCCAACGTTACTATGATGTGCAGTACAAGCAAACATTAATCAAGCTTTTCCCTCCATTTAAACCAAAACTCTCCAAGCAGTTAGCGATCATTGAAAAACTTGATTCCGGCGAAAAACAATCTTTAGTACAACCTGTGATCCAACCAAAGACCCAAACTGCCCAGCAACCTTTTAAAACAGCGAAGAAACGTGTTATGCTGTATTACTTCAAAAATGTACATATCCCCATCTTTGCCAATCTGCTTGAGGAAGTCAGGAAACAGCCTTGGGATGTGGCCATAGGTGTTATGCCTTATGCTCCGGAAATGCGGGCAGGTTTTACACCCGAAGAACTGGAAATCATCAAATCTTACGGTCTGCCTTTGTACTTCCAGCCACAGGAATTTCAGCCGGATGTCACTCTGATCGCTGATTCTGTTTATCCCTGGGTACAGAACTGCGGTAAGCTGGTACACATCGGGCATGGTGTGCTCTGTAAAGGGCAGTACTATACAAAAACTCAAACTGCATTGAGAGAGAACTCGGCAGATGTGGTCTGCGTGCCTGGTGACTACCATGCTTCCCTCATGAGGCAAATTCTTACCAAACCTGTCATTGCGACTGGCATGTCCAAACTCGATCCTCTTTTCTCAGGACAGTTGAAAAGAGATGAAATTCTGCAGGATTTTGGTCTTCCTTTGGACTTTAAGTACATCCTCTTTGCCCCTACTTTCAATGATGAACTGTCCTCCATTCCTTTCACAATGAACAGGATCACAGATGTGATACCTGATGATAAAACTATCCTCTTAATCAAACTCCACGGTTCAACCAAGCAGGAATATAAGGATATGTATGCCGGACTGCCGGCAGTCGATCCACGCGTAGTCTATATTGATCTCCTGGATATCACACCCTTCCTGGCTGTTGCAGACTTAATGATCTCAGATGTCTCTTCTGCAATGATGGAATTTGCTGCTCTGGCCAAGCCAATTGTCCTCTTTAATAACCCGAATTGGAAATCCTATACCAACTACAATCCTTCTGATATCGAATTCACTCTCAGGAATATCGGATCTCAGGTAAATTCACTGGCAGAGATTGTATCAGCAGTTAAAGACATCTTTGCAGGGAATGATCCTTATAAAGATGACCGTAAAAACATTTCCGACGCTATGTTCGCCAATAAATATGACGGCAAAGCTACGCAAAAAATACTCAATATTGTAGAAGAATTAATCAAATAATTTTCTCAGTAACTCCTAAGATGAATGAAAGGACAGGCCAAACGGTCTGTCCTTTTTTTTTGAGAAAATATTATTACTTGACTCACTATAGCAGAATCAATTTTAAGTAAGATATATTGTGTCAAATTAAGTGGTTGTTAGTTTCTAATCTGTAAGCAGTTTATAAGTTAGAAACATTAGTCTATAAAAATTCCGATATCCGGGTAAGTATAAAGTATGGATGTATTAACCCCTGAGCAAAGAAAAAAGAATATGCGGGCAATAAAGAGTAAGAATACTCTTATTGAAGAATTATTAGCAAAAGCTCTGTGGCAAATTGGGTTAAAATATCGCAGGAATAATGCTGGTATATTAGGAAAACCGGATTTTACTTTCAGAAAGCAAAAGATTGCTATTTTCTGCGATAGTGAGTTTTTCCATGGTAAAGACTGGGATATGAATAAGAACAGGATTAAAACTAATACTGACTTTTGGCATAAAAAAATTGAAGGAAATATTCGAAGAGATCTTTTTGTTAATGAGAACCTGCAAAAATCAGGGTGGAGAGTCATCCGTTTTTGGGGTAAAGACATAAAGGCAAATCTTGATGAGTGTGTAAGGATAATATTAGTGGAATTAAAGGGAAAAATGATAAATTATTCTGAAATAAGAAAGTTGTTAAAAATTGAACCGGAAAAAGAGAAAGATGATAGTCTGGCTAATTTTACGCACTATTTGCAGACCCAAAACTCTGAAATCGAGAGTTATTACCAATCTAAAGCAGTTGATTATGTTGATCAAATGCAAATTAGTAAAGATTCTGTATGTGAACTTAATTTCCAACCATATCTTCCCATAAAATGGGATATCCCTTTTCCTGTTGTTGACAAACCCCTGTTTACCTTCATAGATTTATTTGCAGGGATAGGCGGAATCAGGCTGGCATTTCAAAGACAAAAAGGGAAATGTGTATTTTCCTCGGAATGGGATAAATTTGCCAAGAAGACCTATGAAGCAAATTTTGGAGAAGTACCTTTTGGAGACATAACGAAGATCACTGAAGATGATATACCAGAGCATGATATTTTATTAGCCGGATTTCCATGTCAGCCGTTTTCTATTGCAGGTGTCTCTAAAAAGAATAGTTTGGGCAAGAGTCATGGATTTTTAGATGAAACTCAGGGAACTTTGTTTTTTGATGTGGCAAGAATAATAAAAAACAAACGTCCAAAAGCATTTATGTTAGAAAATGTTAAAAACCTCCTATCTCATGATAAAGGTAAAACTTTTTTTATAATCAATAAAACTTTGGAAGAATTAAACTATTCAGTTAAATATAAAATATTAGACGGGAAAGCATTTGTTCCTCAACACAGGGAGCGAATAATTATTGTCGGATTTGATAAAAATGTCTTTAAAGAACAGGAAAAGTTCCAATTCCCTGAAATGGTAACATCAGAGCATTCCATTAGAAAGATTCTTGAAGACAGCCCTGATGTCAAATATACTCTGACTGATAAGCTGTGGAATTACTTACAAAACTACGCAATAAAGCACAAAGCAAAAGGTAATGGCTTTGGTTTTGGGCTTACTGATATCAACGGGATTTCACGAACACTCAGTGCCAGATATTATAAAGACGGGTCAGAAATACTAATTCCCCAAGCTGATAAAAATCCCCGAAGACTAACTCCCAGAGAGTGTGCAAGACTTATGGGATATCCGGATACTTTTCTGATTCCTGTTTCTGATAATCAGGCATATCGACAGTTTGGAAACTCTGTTATTGTACCCTTAATTGAAAGTGTGGCAAAAAATATAGTAAAGGAACTTCTTTATGAATGATATTTTAAACTTTGCGATAGACTCTGTGACAAAGAGTCGAACAGCTTTCTGTAAATTTATCTCCGCAAATGATGCAGGGAAAACGGGCGGACATCAAGAAGGATTTTACATTCCCAAAAACTCCATACAACTAATGTTTGATACACCAGGTGTAAAAGGAGAAAACAAAGAAAAGTTAATTACCATTAAATGGCAAAATAATTTCGAGACTTCCAGCCGTTTCATATACTACGGTAAGGGCACAAGAAATGAATATCGCTTAACAAGATTTGGCAGAGGGTTTCCCTTTCTCACTGATGAAAATGTCGGAGATCTTCTTGTATTATGTCAAATTGATGACTACTTTTACGAAGGATATATCCTGCAAACAGATGATGATATTGAATCTTTCTTTTCAGCCTTTAACATTAACTCCGGATTAACAAACAAGCTAATAGAAAAAACAGAAAGTATAAATTACGAAGATGAGCTCATGAAGTGTTTCCAAAAATATATTGCTACTCTTCAGGTTAAGTTCCCTTTGACGATTGATTTAGCAGGTAATTCCAGAAATTGTTATAATAAAGTATTCCATATAAATTCGTCAGATATATTAAAGAACCCCGATAAATGTTTATTACACTGGCTTGATTCGGAATATAAGTTGTTTAAATGTATTGAACAAAGCAGATATAGTGAATTACTTGTATCTCCTTTTCAAAGTGTTGAACAACTAATTGAATGTGCCAACAGCATTTTGAACAGAAGAAAAAGCAGAGCCGGCAAATCCTTGGAACATCATTTATCAGAAATATTTAATTGTTTCCAATTAAAATATGAAACTCAAGTGATTACGGAAGAGCAAAAAAGACCAGATTTTATATTTCCCGGATCAAAGCAGTATAAAGATTTAAAATTCAATCAGGATAATTTAATATTCCTGGCATCTAAAACTACATGCAAGGACAGATGGAGACAAATACTCAACGAAGCAGACAGGATTAAGTTTAAGCACTTGTTCACATTACAACAAGGGATATCTACTAATCAGTTAGCAGAGATGGATAAGTCTAATGTAGTATTAGTTGTTCCAAAAGAATACAAACACTCATTTCCTGTTGCTTACCATAACAGAATTCAAACACTGGAAAGCTTTATTGAAGTAGTTAAGAGCAAACAGACAGATTGATTTTAAGTTTCAGACAGATTTGCCAAATTCACTTAAAAACGCCATGAACACCAAGGATGAAGAGGGGGAGCGAAGCAGTTGAGAGTTGAAAGTTGAGAGTTGAGAGTTGGAGAGTCACGAGTCATGAGTCAACTAAAACCTGATACCTGCCTACTTGCACTTTAATATTTGCCTAGGGTTTCAATAATTTCCCCTTTCTCACATTAATAATTAATAATTGATAATTGATAATTAAATACTGCCTGCGGGTTTCAATGATTTCAAATACCAAGGATTAAGCAGAAAACATCCACTTTAAGGAATTATTTGCATTGATATTCAGGATTAAAAGGATGAGTGAGAAAAGTTGAGAGTTGATGAAACACATTATATTTGCTGCGTTAATAATTGCATGTTCCCTTTAGCTCCTTACTAGCTCCTTACTAGACCCCTACTTCTTGCCTGCGGGTTACAACAATTTCTCCTTTCTCACATTAATAATTAATAATTGATAATTAATAATTAAATTACCCATTCTTTCCTTGACTAATGGAACATATCTTGCACATTAGAGATTGTTAATATTTAAGTTATCATTAATGTTTAGAGGGAATTTATGGATAAAGCTCTTTCTCCGTCTCAAAAAAGGAAGAAATACTATAAACCGGCGGTTATTACATTTACACTGCTGGTTTTTTTTGTTTTACTCTACACACTTGTTCTGAAAAATCTGACAACAATATCTGCTAATCTCAACGATATAACCACAGCTAAAGCATCTGTCATGGATTTGGAAATATCTTTTACTGTAGATGCTAAGGTCACTCCTCAGGTTATCTATCAGGTGGAATCTTCTGTCGGTGGTAAAATTGAAAGTCTCAAACTCAAAGCAGGAGATCAGGTGCAAAAAGGTGATGTGATCCTGATTCTCAGTAACGATGATATGAAGATGGAACTCCTTAGTCAGGAGACAGCCGTCCTCGATCAGGAGAATAACCTTTATACAGCGAAAGTCCAGTCTAATCAAAGCCGTCTGACTCATAAACGGGAACTCGCCCAATATCTTCAGGAAATCACCAAGGCAAAACGTGTTTACCGTAAGAATCAGGAACTCTATAACAAAAAATATCTGTCTGAAGAAGAATTCCTTGATTGCAAAGAAGACCTGAGTTTGCTTGAACAAAAATACCAATATACGATCGAAGAAGCTAAAACAGATTCCCTTTCCCGTGAAGCTCAAATCGAACAATCAGAACAATCATTAAAACATATAAAACTTACCCTTGTCCAAATGCGGAATAAAATTCAAAGTCTGACCGTCAAAGCTCCTATTTCCGGTGTGATCACAGATTTGGATCTGCTTGAAGGTCAATTTGTCAATATCGGATCCAAGATAGCCATCATTGAGGACAGCACGAAATTCTATCTCAGAGCATCAGTTGATGAGTATTATCTCCCGCGACTCAAATCCGGTGCACGTGCCAAGATGAATTTTAATGAACAGAATTATTGGCTGAACGTAGCCAAGATCAGCCCCAAGCTCTCCAATGGCGGAGTACAGGTTGATTTTGCCGGAGACTTGCCTGCTAATCTTAAGTCAGGCCAAAACGTTAGTCTGGATATCATTGGATCTGTAAAAAAGAATGCTCTGACCATTCCCACCGGGCAATATCTCACAGATACTAATTCCAACTGGGTCTATGTAGTAAACAAAGAGAGAAATAAAGCTATCAAGCGTAATGTCAAAATTGGTGATGGGAATCTTAAGGAGGTCACTATTCTTTCCGGGCTGAATGAAGGGGAAGAGATAATTGTCTCTTCTTATGAGAAATGGCTGAACAAATCACAAATCAATTTGAAGTAGAATTTTATGAATAAAGGTATTGGTTATAACTCCAGAGAAAAAGAATATTTATCCACAGAAAGACACAGAGGGACACAGATTTTAGAGAAAACTCAGGATAGTTTTATCTGGAAAGCATCTATAAAAGTTCAATTCTTGCGGGTCTTTTCTCTTCCCCTCTGTTTGGAACGGTTCATAACCGTTCCGCAAAGAATCCCCCTGACCACTGACTACTGGCTACTGACTACTAACCAAGGATTTACACATGCTTAAAAAATACACTTCCGGACTCTGGTACAATTTCAAAAAAGAACCCATAAATTATCTTATAGCTGTTCTGGCTGTATCATTTGGGTTATCTGCCTTTGTTCTATTATGGAATTTCTGTATGTTTTATTATAATTTCGACAAAGGAGAAAAGGATTGGCAGAATTGGTATCGTATTCGTACTATTGTTCAGACATCAGAGGGTAAATTCACTCAGGGAAGTGAATTCTTTTACTTATTCGCTCCAATATTAAAGTCAAATATTCCCGAAATCAAGGACATGCTGTTAGATTCCGATAGATACTTTGTATTTAGTGCTGTTTGCGATGGCAAAAGATTTCAACTCAAAAACATTCACAATGTTTCCAAGAATTTTATTAAGCATTATCAATTGAAATTCATCTATGGTAATCCTCAAAAAGCTCTCGACGACTTTCATAGCTTAATTATCAGTAAAAGTAAAAGTGAACTGATGTTTGGACCAGTTAATCCTGTCGGAAAAAATATCTATATCAACGGAAAACTCCGCTACACTGTTTCCGGTGTATTTGCCGATATTCCCCAAAATTATCATCTTAGAAGTGATATATACGCTTATGATAATTGTTTTGAAATGCCTGCACGAGATTTTGAAAAGATCTATTTTGATCTGTTCGCTCCTGTGAGGTTTAAAATCCCTGACAAATCACAAGTACTGGTTGTTGAAAGTAAAATCAACATACTTCTTGCTCAATATAGTAAAAGTTTAGGTTCAGAGACGATTAAAACTGTAAAACTGGATCCCATCAACAGAATTCACTTCATTTCCGGACTCAATTCTGATAAAAAGACACTGAATATCATGAATATTCATACTGTTCTGTTTATTGGTATTATCCTTCTTTTGGCTGCTTTACTTAGCTTTCTTAATCTGCATTTACTGAATTGGAAAAGAAGGACTGAAGAGTTTTCTTTTCGTAAAGCTATAGGTGCAGAACCCAAAGACCTTCTAATCCAGTTAGTAGCTGAATATGCTTTTCTTTTTATTTTCGCCGAACTCGTTGCTCTGGTTCTCTATCAATTGTCGTATGCAATCTTTGCTTCAGTTTGTGGGCATGATGTCTATCTTTACAATATTTTAACTCCACTGAAATTATTTGCGTTCATGCTTGTTCCCTTGATAATTGCTCTAATCTTAATCTTACCTCAGATATTCAAAACATCTTTTTCTCCTTACCTGAATGCAGAAAGAAGAGCAAAATCTAAGAGTTGGGGAAATGCGATAATTCTCTTTACTCAAATCACCATCACTCTTACTTTCATTATTTCTGCTCTAATAATCTCCTCTCAAATGCATCTGATCAAAACATCAAACCTTGGTTACACACCAGACAATCTTCTGGAATATGATTATACTTCTGTTAACTTTATGCAGGGGATTGCTACTCCTCCCACAGTTATCAATTCCATAAAGACTCTTCCATATGTTACGGGTTGTACATCCTCTCAGCTTAGTATTGTTAGTGATGTTCCTGAGCCAAAAAATATCCAGGAAAGGCCTTTAACTTATTTAAAATTAAATAATAAAAATATACCGGTAAACTCAAAATATACCTGGGTTTATCCTGATTATTTTAGGCAAATGGGAATCAGAATAATAGCAGGACGAGAGTGTATTGCCGATTCCAAAACAGAAAAAATGGTTAATAAAGCATTTGTGGATAAATACCTGCAAAACCAAAATCCACTCGGCAAACAATTATTCTTCACAAATAACGATTCTCTAAAAACCAAAGTCATCTCTACAATATCAGGTGTTATAGATAATTATCAATTCTTTCCGCAATATTCTGAAGTCAAACCACTGATTTTTGGTACTACAAAAAATTATACAAATTATTTTCAAATAAGATATGTGCCAGGCAAAAGAGATACTGTGAAAAAAGAATTGGATTCGCTCTTCACTATATTTTCTGGAAGCAGTTTCATGGGTTATGATAGTAAAGATGTTAGTTCTGTTCTGGATTCTTTCTATCAGGAAGATAGTATCTACCTCATGATTATTGTTTTCTTTGCCTTGATGCTTTCAGTTCTTGTTTCCTTTAGTCTTTATTCGATTATGAGCTTGCATATCGATCGTCAGAAGAACGATATTACCCTGATGAAAGTCTGGGGGGCAGAGCCTAAACACATCTTAAGACAATACGGTCGATCATATTTCTTTATCCTCTTGGCAGGTGTGGTAACAGGATCAATTGCTTCCTGGTATCTGACAACTCTATTCCTTAATCGTTTCGCACAGACAATACCTTACACTTTCCCCTACTATTTAATTGGAATTCTGATAGTAGTCTTAATGGTTTTCATACCTTTAATTCTAAATATCAGACGCATTTACTATCAACAGTCAAATGATTCCCTTAGGTCTGAATGAAAATAATATGAATAAAAATAAACTACATACAGTCAATATCCAATCAGATTGTCTCTGCCTAGGTCTTACTGGCACCTGGCACCTGACACCTGATACCTGACGAAATAGGAGTACACATGATTAAAGCTAGCAAACTTACCAAGATCTACTACACTGATGAAGTAGAAACTACTGCTGTTAATGCAGTAAATTTTCAGATCCAACCTAATGAATTTGTGGCTATTAAGGGGCCTTCAGGTTGTGGTAAATCAACCTTACTCAATCTTCTTGGCTTACTCGACTCACCTTCAGCCGGAGACCTGGAAATTCTGGGACAAAATGTCACTAAACTTAACGAACTTCAACGCACCCGTATGAGAAAAGGTAAAATTGGTTTTATCTTCCAGAAATTTGATCTTATCGAGTCTCTCAATGTCTTTTCCAATGTGGAACTGCCTCTTTTATATCTGGACATGGAAAAAGAAGAACGCACTAAACGTGTTAATGAGATTTTACAAAGATTAAGTCTTTCCCACAGAGCTAAACACTTCCCAGCCCAGCTATCAGGCGGTCAGCAGCAACGTGTGGCAGTAGCCCGATGCTTTGTTTCGAATCCTGATTTGATTCTGGCTGATGAGCCTACAGGTAATCTGGATTCCCAAAATGGTCTGGATGTGATGAATCTCCTCAAGGAATTCCACGCAGAAGGTAAAACTATTATCATGGTTACGCATGATGATAAATTTGCTTCCTTTGCCCAAAGAACAATTAAGCTGCTTGATGGACAGATAGTATAGGACAATTATTAATTATTAATTGGGGAGAAAGAAAAAACAGCAGGACTAGAGTTGTCGCTGACTATCCCGGCAGTAAAAAGGATTAAACTATGATTAAAAAGTATTTATTAAGTCTCTTACATAATATCAAAAAGGAACCATTTAACTTTCTAATTGCTATCTTGGCAGTAGCAATTGGGTTATCTGCATTTACATTGCTCTTAAATTTCTCTCTCTTCTATTTCAATTTTGACAAAGGCGAAAAAGACTGGCAGAATTGGTATAGAGCTAGAATTATAACTCAGGATTCACCTGGAAACTTTACAAAAGATTGCTACTTCTATGTGGATTTTGTTCCATACATAAGGCAGGAAAATCCTGAAATAAAAGATCACCTGACAGATTTTAATACAAATATAAAAATGAATTTGATCTGTAACGGCAAAAAAATTACAATGCCCGGGTTTAATTTAGTTACGGCAAACTTCGCAGAGCATTATAAACTAAGATTCATTTATGGAGATCCTAAGAAAGCAATTGTTGATAAGGGTCTGATAATAAGCAGAAGTGCAAATAACAGATTATTTAATGGGAAAAACTCCATTGGGACAAAATTATACTTCAATAATAATCTACGTTTTATTGTTACCGGTGTTTTCGAAGATATTCCAAAGAATTTTCATTATCGGAGTGATTACTATACCCTGCAGTATAATAATCCGGATTTGAAAACCCAAATTAGCGAATGGTCCTTTTACGGATTTGAGCATGTAAGATTCATGATTCCGGATAAAGCAAAAATTCCTGCTGTTGAAGCAAGAATTAATAAGTTATTCAAAAATCATACAGGTAAGCTTGGTATGCATAATAACATAACGGTAAAACTTGATCCTATCCACTCCTTGCATTTTACACAAGGATTGAATAATGATAAGAAAACAATCAACCCATCGAAAATATATTCCGTATTTATTGTAGGAATTCTACTTCTCTTTGCAGCATTGCTTAGCTTTCTCAACCTGCATATCTTACATTGGAAAAAGAGAATTGAAGAGTTTTCTTTCCGCAAAGCCATTGGTGCAGAGCCTAAAGATCTTCTTATGCAGCTTTTGTACGAATACTCTTTTCTTTTTATTCTCTCAGAAATGGTTGCTTTGATTATATATTTCTTTGCATATCCTATATTTGCTCAATTATGTGGACATGACATTATTCTTTATAATATCTTTAGTCCTTTAAAACTGAGTCTGTTTCTCGGAATTCCTCTACTATTGGCTATACTTCTTGCCATACCACAGATTTATAAAATAGCATCATCTCCATATTTAGATTCAGAAAATCGCAGAAACAGTAAAAATTTGGGTAACAATCTGATACTATTTGCTCAAATAACCTTAACACTCATTTTCTTAATTTCAGGGCAAGTCATCTATTCGCAAATTCACTTTATAAAAAGTGTTAATTTGGGCTATGATCAACATAACCTCATAGAAATAAACTATATTAGTGCTACGTTTCCTAATCAGATTGCTCCTAAAACAGTAATTCAAGCTGTCAGAACTCTGCCTCATATTACCAGATTATCAGGATCTCAATTCAGTGTGATTAATGAAAGTGAGAATTGCTCTGAAATATTAGCATCACCCAATACCTTCCTTAACATAAATAATAAATTAAAACCTATTAAGGCTAAACTGGCTGGCTTTTATCCTGATTTCAATACTAATTTGAAAATTAAAGTTCTTTCAGGAAGAATGCCAAACTCAGGGGCTAAAGAATTTATTGTAAATAAGACATTTGTTAATCAATACTGTTCAAAAATCAATCCCTTAGGATTAGAAATAATTTCAATATCAGATGATTCTACAAAAACAAGAACCACTTCAAAAATTACAGGAGTTATGGATGATTGTTACTTTTTCCCGGTTCATGCTTCGATACAACCTCTAATGTTCTGGAGTAGTGAGGAATTTGTCCATTTTTTTCAAGTTGGATATAATAAAAGTAATAAAGAATTAGCAAGAAAGGAATTGGATTCACTGTTTACTAAGTTTGAAGGACAAGGGTTACATGCGTACGATAGCAAAGATGTGGAATTAACAGTTCAAGCTTTCTATAAAGAAGACAACTTATATCTTTTAATAATTTCCTTTATCGCTATTCTTCTTCTGATCCTAACCATATTCAGTCTTTATTCAATTACCAGTATCCATCTGGACAGACAAAAAAACGATATCACCTTAATGAAAGTCTGGGGTGCAGAACCCAAACATATTTTCAAGAAGTACAGTAAGTATTACTTAATCATCTTTGGGCTAAGTTCGATTGCAGGGATAGCTGTATCATATTATCTGACGAGTCTTTTTCTTAGTCGATTTTCCCAAACAATCGAGGTGACCTTCCAGTACTATTTCATTGGGTTGCTTATTACTGCACTGATTGTCGTTATCCCTTTGATTATCAATATCAGAAGGATCTATTACCAAAAATCGTCAGATACGTTAAGATCGGAATAAGAGAGCTGAGTTTAAAAACTTGACTAACTTCTAAGATAATTATACTTTACTTAAAACTATAATTATAAAGTGAGATTGGGATATGAATCAGTTTATTACACTGAATACAATCATGGGAAATGGTAAATCATATCAAATACCCATGTATCAAAGGGATTATTCTTGGGATAAAGAAGACTGGGAAGACTTATGGAATGATATTTTAGAGCTTCCTCAGGATCGCACTCATTATCTGGGCTATTTAGTTCTTCAACAAATGAATGAAACCGAGGAAACTTTTTGGGTAATTGACGGTCAACAACGTCTTACAACTGTCTCACTGATAGCTCTTGCCATTATAGCTCTGCTCAAAAAGTGGAGTGAACAGGGAATTGAACAAGATAATAATAAAATCAGATACGAAAAGGAAATTGAAAGATACTTGGGTAACTTTTCAACTTCTAAACTCACCCTCAGTCCTAAACTTACTCTTAATCGAAACAATAATGATTTTTATAAAAGTTGGATGTTGAACTTTAGGCAACCACCTTCCTTATCTAAATTAAAACCTTCTACTAAATTGATGCAACAAGCTTTCAATTTCTACTATCAAAAAATTGAAGAAATGTTTGATACTCAAAAGTCAGGTGCTGAGTTAACTGATTTCCTCGAAAAAACTATCGGTAATGGATTAGTATTCACTACTATTTCTGTGCAAAATGACTTAGATGCTTTTAAAGTATTTGAGACCCTGAATGCTCGTGGAGTTAAATTATCACCTGCAGATTTATTAAAAAACTACTTGTTTAGTCAGGTTTCCAAAAGCAGTCAGCTTGAACTTGATGAATCTGAAAGAAGATGGCAAAACATCAATGATACTTTAAGAAACAATGAAATCTCTACGTATTTACGACATTATTGGAATAGTAAATATAAACTTAAAAGACAACCTGAACTATTTAAAGCTCTTAAAAAAGAAATCAGTGAATCTGGTAATCCTGCTATTCGAGCCTTTGATTTGTTAAGTGATTTAGAATATCAGGTGGTATATTATTCAGCATTTGGTAATCCGAGTGATGATCTTTGGAACAAGAGTGAAAGAAAGTATCTTAAAGTACTTAATTTGCTTGAAGTCACAACTTGTTACTCCTTGATGCTAGCTGCACTTCATAAGTTGAACAGATTGCATTTTGAAGTAATTTTAAGAGAATTAGTTCAAATTACTTTAAGATATAATCTCAGTGGTTTAAATCCGAATGAAGCTGAAAGACTTTTTTCTGAAGTAGCTAACAGAATTTCCAATAATGAATTAACTGATCCAAGAAGCATAGCCTTAGCTCTTAAGCCTATTTATGTACCTAACGATAATTTCGAAATAGCTTTTTCCAGTCTTAGTATCAGTACCCGTCGCAAAAAAGATTTAGTTAAATATTTGCTGATTAGTATTGAAAATCAGATTTCTAATTCAGATTATCAATTTGAAGATGCTTCTTCTACAATTGAACATATTCTACCTGAAAACCCTGGCATCATCTGGGAAGATAATTTTCCGCCGGATATCCAGGAAGAATTCATATATCGTGTCGGCAATTATACCTTGCTTTCTGCCAGTGTTAACAACAAGCTAAATAATGAAATGTCTTTTTCAGATAAGTTAAAACAATATGAACAATCCAAATATAAGTTGTCTAATGAGTATTGCCAATATGATAAATTTACTCCCGAAATCATTCAACTCCGCCAGGATCAAATGGCTAAAGTAGCCAAAGGAATTTGGAAAAGCTCGTTTATTGTATAGTACTCTGTTATTCTATTTAAAACAAATCAATTCTTTGGTTTGCTTTTCTTCGGATTCGCATTAGATAAATACTTTCTGTTCTTCTCTAATACATTATCTAAAAAGGTATGTCCATATTCTTGGTACTTAATACAGATTCTTAATGCTAGTTCGCTGTCTTTCTTAAATAGGGTATCCACAATTTCAGTAATTTTTTCCTTCTCTGAGAATCGACAAAACTCCTCATTTAACAAGGCATATAACAACTCACCTACAGGTTTTGGAGTTTCCTTCAAATGAGGTATCAAACTATTCACAAACAAATATGTTGTATGTCTATTTTTTAGGAACTTAATGGAGTATTTTAACAAAGCTAATATTTCTTTATCGATTTTATCTACTATAGATAGCCAATTGACTAAACTAGCAGCTACTTGTTCAAATGCTTCACTATCTTTTTTGCTCAGTTCTTTATGGAGCTTTTTCCAAAGTAGTTTAATTTTTATTTTGTTCTCTGGTTTAACACTTTCTTTAGATCTCCAAAAGAATTTAATGAGTGGTCTAAGTAAATCAGGGGCATCAGAGTGAATCAAACGAGAAATAAGACTTTTTCTATCTTTCAATTTCTCAATACCTTTTAAATAGGCAATACCTATGTGCTGAGATAATCTATCATTAATATTTTCATTAGCAAACTGGTATGTTAGTGCATGTTGATAATGATTATTTTCCTTCAGTACTGTATATATGTCTAAATACCAGTATGAAGCATTATACAGATATCCTGTAAAAGAAGCTTCCCAATAGTGTTTTTCTTTCCAAGGAAAAATTAAACTCAAGTTGCTTGTCACCCAGTCTTTGTCTAAAACCCAGAAATCAACTAAATAAATTCCGAGTATTGTATAAAACTCCAGTGGCTTACTGTCACTACTTTTCAAATATCCATTAAAAATCTTATCCTTTATTTCAGGGTCCCATTTAATCCCATTAACCTTGTTCTCGCTGGTATATCTTCTATTTAGGTTTATAAAAGCTGTGAAAATTTTCGATGCATTGGAATTCAAAGCCTTATCCAGAATTTCTTTTCTTTCATAACTCTCCAACTCCATTTTTTCTTCAAGCATGAACATTAAAGTCTTTACTCTCTCATAGTAATTGTATTCAAAGCATGTTTCTATTCTTATAGTACCAGCATTTATTAATTCAGCTATTGTAGATGTAACCCATTCCCGATGATCAATATCCTCTTTCTTGTAAACTTGAGCCCAAAAATCATCAGAAAGAACTAGATTCTCCATAAATGTTAAAATCCCCTCCCAATCTAATTTATGTTGGTCTTTCAAATAATTCAGAAATCCCCATAGAATAAAATAGAGATAATAGTTATCAACATTGAGCAGTGGGGATAAATCTTTATATTTTAAGGGATTAGCATAAATTAGTTGTCTTAATTCTACGGCTAATCCGTTTTTACTCGGAGAATCAAACCTTTCTTCAGGTTCAAATTCTATAAGTATTTTTGCTATCTCCTCAACACTCTTTGTACCTAATTCTTCAATTTCATAAGGACTCTTAGGTACGGTTAAATAACTGCCTAAATTCCTAAACTCTGGATTCTCTATTTCATCAGGACATATAGAGTTGAATTTATCATAAAGCTCCTTTATTCTCGAAGATGGATTTTCCATTAAAGCAAAAACCCATTGCTTTTGATGATAAGCGAGTGCCCTTTCCTTCTTTGATTCTTCATAACCTACAGGGAAATCTGGGTTTATAGCATTTACCCAGGGAATAAAAATATCCAACTCTTTATCAAGGATATTTGAAGCATTCTGATGAAGAATTTCATAAACTTCTTGATCCACATAGGGTACTTCCAATGGGTTATGCTCTAAATCCCAAAATAAATCTTTCAATTCCGCATAGTGTTTATTGATCATGTACAGTGCTATTCTAATAAATATTGTCTCCTTCTTAGAAAGCAAATCATTAACAGCATCTTTTCTTAAGCTTAGTGTTAAATTGTCTAATACGCTGCATGCAAAGCTGACAATTAAGCTATCGTATTCTTGGTTTTGGGAAGAATCGTTCATTGATGTTATTTTTGGAATAGAATAGATGTTAAATTGAAAAGGATCTTCAGTAAGTATTGCAGAAATCTTTCCAATGCAGATATTGAATACATCTATTGAACAAATTCTGGAAATGTCTTTATAATACTCTTTTAAAACTTCTGCCAGCCAATAGTCATCAAATATAGGTTTTAGTTCAATACCTATGATAGAAGTGCTTGTTATATTATAGTCTGTTACAATATCTATTAGTTCCAATAACATTTCTGATTTATTGTTAAAAATCAATAATGGAATAATCTCTTTATCGATTTCATCTGATATTAAGTAACTTGCATATTCAGAATTAAGTAAAGTTTTTATTAATTGGATATCTTCTATGTTGATTCTTTCAATAGGTAGTTTGAAAATTATACTAATTATGCACCAGTTTATCCAAGAATTCTTAACTAAGCAATTTTCTTCACTTAAAAATCTCGCTATGTCTCGTGCTATTTTTTCAACTAAATCTATAGATTCTACTTCAGGATTCTTTTGCAGATAAGTCGCAGTATTTCGTAAGTAAATTAGTATATCCCAACGCTCTATGTTTTCTTTAGAATCATCGGTCATTTCACTATTTAAGCTCAGTGGGCTGAAATATTCTTTATCAAACAAGGGTTGCAATAGCTCTAAATGAGGATATTCCACTATTGCAAGATTTGCAAAAAAGAATGTATAGTTCATTTTATCTACTTTTATAAAAGAAACTAGAAAATTTATGTCACCTTTGACTATTGGAAATTCTTGTGAAAGAGTATTTTTAACTTTTAACAAATTATCACTCATGATAATTGGAGAAAGGGTTACATCTTTATTCCACTCTTTTAAAACATTGATTAACTCTAAATAGCTGTTAACATCTTTATTATACCTTATCGCTTCTATTCCTAGTGACTTATAATAATTTTTATAGTATTCAAAAACACTCTCTTCATAACTGAAAATTGGTAACAAGATATGATGCTTCAATTTATCGTTAGCTGAAGATCCTTCACTGATCCCCGATTTTACTATCAAAAAGTCTAGAATCTCGAATTCTGCTAAACCGTAACCAACAAATAAAATTGAGTTTTTGGCGAATAATTTCTTCATTAAGCTTATAAATCCTTTATCACTGTATCTTTCTAGGTATTTGGGTAATGTGAATATTAGAGACTCTCTATTCTTAATACACCCATGTATTTGATAAAGTTTTCTATTGTCCAGAGATTTGATTTCATTTTCAAAATTTTGATATATTATGTCACATTGCAGAAATTTATAATGAAATTCGGTATCAGCATTCGTAGTAATAAATAAGCTGCCTAAATTAAACAATAGATTGTAAATCTCATGTTCTTGACTACTTTCATTACTAGAAAGTGCTTCTTTGAATATTATCCAAAATGATTCTTCAAGTTGTTTGGATTTCATGATATCCTGACAAATTGATATAATCTTTTTATTATCTTTTTCTTGTTTCAATAATTCATATTCAGTATAATTAATACATTTTTTGTCCCAACATTCTTTTAACAGGTTATTAGATAACTCATCCCAACCTTTACACCCAACAATTCTTGAAACACCTGCTCCTATAAAAATTGCAAGGTTATTATTTGTAATTTCATTTTTAATCTTCTGAGGTAAATCATATGTTTGATATTTTGAGTTAGTTTCATTTTCATTATTCATTTGCAATACCACCATTAACATATTTAATTCAAACATATTCCGAATAATAAATCTTTTTGTTCTTGTCAATTCTAAAGTTTATAGTATGGCAGATTATCTATTCATAAAGTTAAGTATATTAAACAACCAATATCCCATTTCTAATTTTCCAGAAATAGCCTTTGTATAAAACTGCATTTTCTTTATTTTTTTTACAACCTCTACACGATGATCATCTTTGAACTGTTTTTCGCTTCTATCAGAATTGTTGGACGATTTAAAACCATAGTAGAATAATGCTGCTTGCAAATTGATGTAAGCTTAACTATTTCAATCTTTCATTGACAGATCATCTTAATTCATTTTACTAGATTATATGATTTCATAAGATGAAATTGGGGGAAGTATGGCAAATAATATATTAGATACAAAAACTATGACTTTTAGCGATATTATTGGAAATGGCAAAAGATATTCTGTTCCTTTGTATCAAAGAGATTATTCCTGGAAGGAAGAGAACTGGGAAGAATTATGGCTGGATATTCTCAATTTGCAGGAAGATAAAGATGTTCATTATATGGGTTCCGTTGTTCTGCAAAACGAAGGAGATAAAAGCTTTCGGATTATAGATGGTCAACAAAGAATTGCTACAATTAGTATCTTAATTCTCGCTGCCCTCAAAATTATTCAAAACTTTATTGATAATCATATAGATGTTGATGACAATACGGAACGAAAATCAATTATTATGAATACATTTTTAGGCAGTAAGGATGCCGTATCCCTGACTTATAACAGTAAACTCATGTTGAATGAAAATAATAACGGATTCTATCAAACCTACCTGCTTCAACTGAATACTCCCCTGAATACAGGAAAATTCAACGACTCTGAAAAACTGATGATCGGTGCTTTCAAATACTATCTTTATAAGTTGGAAGTCTCGGATCATGCTAAAGATGGCATCGGTATCTCGAAGTTTGTTGAGAAGATCGTCGGAGATAAACTTTTGTTTATTCAAATTACCGTCGATGATGAACTTTCCGCTTATACCGTTTTTGAAACCCTTAATGCCCGAGGTTTGGAATTAACTTCCACTGATTTGTTAAAAAACTATCTTTTTTCTCTGGTTACTAGTAAAACTGACCTAAAAAACCTTAACCATCAATGGGTAATTATTTCCAAGACTGTTGGCATTAAAAATCTGCCACAGTTCTTACGTTATTACCTTAATTCCAAGCAAAAGCTGGTTAGAGCCGACCGCTTGTTTAAAGAGATCAAGAATCAAATAAAGAAACAGGAACAAGTCTTTCCCTTACTAAATGAGTTAGAACGTTATGCTGATGTTTATGTTGCCTTGGCTGATGCTGAAAGTGATTTATGGAAGGGTAAACCCATCATTAAGGGAATTATTGAGGAAATTTGTCTTTTTAACTCCCAACAGCATAAATCCCTTCTTATGGGAGCATATTTCAGACTTGATGAAACTGAATTCTTAAAAGTTTTAAGAATTATTCGTTCTATTGTTTTCAGATATACTGTAATTAGTGGATTTAATACTAATAACTTGGAAGATACATATAATAAAGTTGCAATTCTGGTATCTTCAGGACAGATAGACAATGCCTCGGCAATATTTAAAGAGTTAGCAGAGGTGTACATCAGTGATGAAGAGTTTAAAAATAACTTTGCTACCAAAGCATTCGAAACCCGAAACTCAAAGGTTAAGAAAGTTGTACGTTACATATTTGCATCTCTGGAAAACCAGCAGTATCAAAAGTCATATCCTCTTATTGATGTCGATGCCACTATTGAACATATTCTGCCTGAAAATCCTTCAGATGAATGGTTAAATAGCTTTGAACCTAATATGTTGGATAGTGCGACTTACCGCATAGGTAATTTGACTTTGCTTGAGGATAAACTTAATAAGAAAGAAGCAGAGAATAAATCATTTGAGCAGAAGAAAGAAGTTTATGAAAAATCCCAGTTTAATATTACAACAGCTTTGGGTGATTATGAGAATTGGGATTTTGAAAAAATAAGATTCAGACAACAAAAGTTAGCTAATATTGCTGTTACAGTTTGGAAAATTTCATATTAAAGACAGTAACTCAATTTCATATGGGAAGAATTACTTCAACTCAAGAGTCAAACATCACACTACTAAACAAAACCATCTTTGTTCTTACTACTTTTGAACTATCTTATCCCGTAGGAGATTATGATTATGAGTTTTAAAGACATTTATACAGAAATCAAAATAGCCAAGCCTCTGGCTCCGGTTCTCTTCATCGGACATGGGAATCCGCTAAATGCCATTACAGATAATATCTATCGCGATGACTGGCGGGAATTAGGTGAAATCCTGCCCAGACCCAAAGCCATCCTCTGCATCTCAGCTCACTGGCTAACTTCCGGCACTTATGTAACCATGTCAGACCATCCCCGTACGATCCACGACTTCGGTGGTTTCCCCCAAGAATTGTTTGAGGTACAATATCCTGCTCCCGGAGCTACAAAAATTGCTCAGGCTATAATTGATCATATTAGAACGACTAAAATCCAGGAAGATCATAAATGGGGTCTGGATCATGGAACCTGGTCAGTACTGATGAATATGTACCCCCAAGCAGATATTCCGGTTTTGCAAATGAGTCTTGATGTGAAAAAAGATCTGGAAGAACACTATCAATTAGCAAAAGAACTGGCATTTCTCCGCAAGGAAGGAGTTTTGATCGTTTCAAGTGGTAATGTTGTACATAATCTGGGTAAAGTTGATTGGGATAATGAGACAAAACCTTATGATTGGGCACTGCAATTCGATGAATTCGTAGCCAAAAGCATCATTGATCAGAATGATCCGGTATTAATAGATTATCTGGATTTGGGTACAATTGCCCAACTTGCTCAGCCTACCAATGATCATTATCTTCCTCTTATCTATACCATTGGTCTGCGAGAATCGGATGATGCCCTCTATTTCTTTAATGAGTCTATAGATATGTGCTCGATCGGGATGAGGAGTATGATTTTTTATTAGAAATGAGTCCACTCTAACCCTAAATAGTCACAAAAAGGCACAGTGAGAATTATGGATTATGAATTGTGAATTATGAATGGGAAATAAAAATAAACTATTCGCAGAGAAAAAGGGATCGGAATTAGTGGTTTTTAATGTATCTAAATTTAAAAGAGTGTGATAAGAAGCCGAAAAGTAACTTTGAAAAGTTAACCTTGAAGATTTAACACCGGACTCAGAAATAATTCTAAAAACAAAATAAACTTGCTTTTTTGAAGAAAAACTTCAATTTTTAAATATATTTCTTTACAGAAATTTCAGGCAATGCATAATTTGATTACTCTCAGGAGTATAGAGTGGAGTGGAAATGGAAGATTACAAAGAGATTTTTATGGCTCAGTTGAACGAGCTGAACAAAAGCTGGTTTAACCCGGATACTAAGTATTTTACCGAAATGGATGAACTGCTTGCCAAAAGCAGGCAATATGGCTTTTTAGATTTGGAAATCAGAGTACTGGGTTCCTTTGGAATAACCTACACAGCCACTCACCAACAGGATAAAGCAGAACAAGTCTATGCAGAGATTGGCAGATTAATTAGCAATTCCAATGATCCTATGATTCTTGCCATGGGTAATTTGATCGTAGGCACCTATCACTGGAATTATTGCAAATTCGATAAAGCTGTAGAATATCTCGAGAAATCAAGCGAATATTATAAATCTCTCAACGATGAATATAATACTATTTTTGTAGCTCAAAATCTCGGTGTCGCATATTATAAACTTAATGATTATAAAAAAGCATTTGAATATCTCAATTTTGCTTACATCAATATTGGCAAAGTAGATAATCTTCGAGTCAAGGGCAGTATTTATTCCTGGTTCGGTATCCTGCATAATGAGATCGGCCTTGTTGATAAAGCTTTCGAATTATTACTTAAATCTGATGAATTATTTAAAGAATCAAGATACTATTATGGGTATGCCACAAATCAGAATTCTGTAGGTCTCATCTACTTCAATATCGGAAACTATGAAAAAGCTATCATCTGTTTCAGAGAAGCTGCCAGATGCGGTAGAGAAGGAAAGGCAGATCAAATCGTAGCAGACTCTTTAAACAATATTTCGATGGTTTATGATTCTCAGGGTGACCTGCAAAGCGGTATTAAATATGCACTTGAATCCTTGGAACTAAGAAGAAAATGCGGACCGGATGATAAACTCCTGACTACCCTCTGTGTTCTTGCCAGATCTCTTATGCTTGGTGATATTCTCACTAATATCCCGCCATTGCTTGATGAAGCTCTTTTAATTGCCAACAAAATCAATACCCCAAAGAATTTCTTCCTTTGTTATAAAAATTATAGCAGATATTATCTAATGATAGGTGAACTCGATAAAGCTCTGGATTATGCCCAAAAATGTCTGAAGATAGGTGAAGAAATCCAGAACAATCCTTTTATTGATGAGTCTTATGGATTACTTATCTCCTATTATCAAAAAATCGGTGATTTTTCCAAAGCCCTGGACTACAGTGAAAAATCACGTGGATTAATGCGGGAAATCTTCGGAGCTGAGACAAAAAGCAAAGTCGAAAACTTCCATTATCAATATGAAATCATGTCCCTAAAAACCGAATATGAAGCCAAACTTCAGAGGGAAAAGATCAATGCAGCTCTGGCTATGGCTGTGACTGCAAACCATGAAATCAATCAGCCTCTCATGATCATTCAGGGTAATATCGAAATGTTCATCGGGAGTTTCCATGATTTTGAACTTACTGAACACCAGGAAAGATATCTGCAAAAAATAAATAATGGAATGGACAGGATCAGAGATATCCTGACTAGTTTCAAAACCAAAACAGAAATCAATTTTACCGATTATAGCGATGAAGAAGAAATGGTGGAAATTACTTTCCCCAGCTCTAAACAGGAGGCATAAATGAAACATTTGATCATTCTAATCTTACTTCTGGCGATTTACTTCGGTACCACTCTGGAAGCAAAAAACATAGCAGTCTGCATGCTCAAAGGAAAATCTACTCCCTTCAAAGATGCAGTATTGGACTCCCTCAAAACTCAGTTCTCCAACTATAAAATAGACATTATCAATGATGTTAAACCCAAAGAATTTCAAGCATCTAAATACGACGCCGTGATCGTTGTCGATGAACTCGAAGCCTGGACCTGGTTCAATACTAAACTTAAAAAACTGAGTAAACAGCTTGATCCAAAGAAAACAATATATTTTATTACCGCCGGAGATGCCAACTGGAAATGGAAAAAAGAAAATGTCCTGACAGTCACTTCTGCTTCCAAAAATGATAAAATTATCCCTACCTGGCATAATCTGAAGAAGCAATTACAGAATATCTTGCATTAATAATTGAACCCATTCCAGAAAGTTCTTTATCCACAGAAAGACACTGATTTACTCAGATTGGGAAAATTAGTTAATATTATAAAAGGATGGTTTTCTCTTCTCATATGTCCGTAGGACAATAGATATATAGCCTGCAACTTCAGTTGCAGGAGTGAATGACCTCAAATCCCTGTCCGGAAGGACGAAAGATTATTAATTGAGCATAAACAATTGTAAGATACCAGTCTGAAGACAGGTTCTACAGTAACAAGTAGATGCTTCCCGCTCTCGCCCTGACACCGAAGTTGCTACTTGTGCCATCAAGATTTTTCCATTTAAAGATTTAATTTGACATCACATTACAGTTCAGGAGATTTGACAGGTTATATTATATGTTGTGATACAAGGTTTTGTATTACTGTTTGGAGTAGAAATGGAAGCTAAGATCAATGGACGGATAGTTCACCTTGCTGAGAACAAGTTAGAGGAGAACCTGCTAAACTTTTTAAGAGAAGATCTGGATCTTACAGGTGCTAAAAACGGCTGTGGAATTGGGGTATGTGGTGCCTGTACAATTCTTATAAACCAGGTTGCTGTCAGATCATGTATCAAAAAAGTAAAAGATATTGTGGATAAAGAAGTTATAACGATCGAAGGTATGGAAGACCCAAAAGGTATCCCCCACCCCCTGCAGCAGGCTTTCATGGACGCAGGTGCTATTCAGTGCGGCTTCTGTACTCCGGGAATGGTTCTTTCTGCCCATGCATTTCTTCTCAAAAACAATAACCCCACCAGAGATGAAATCAGAAACGCCATCAACGGAAATTTATGCCGTTGTACAGGCTATCAACAAATAATAGATGCAATCGAAAACGCAGCAAAATATTATCAAGGAGAATAAAAATGACTAACAACATTGTTACTAAAAACCTGGATATTTTAAAGAAACTCAACTTTGACATGTATGGAAAAGACTTTCTTTTAACCTGGGAAAAAACCTATGACGAAATTCTCAGTACTCTCTACACCGCAGAAACCTTGAAGGAAATGCATAAAGAAGGCTTAGATCTGAAAATCTTCCGCTCCGGTCTTGCCATTTCCATTTTTAGAGACAAATCCACCCGTACCAGATTCAGCTTTGCCTCAGCCGTAAATGCTCTCGGTCTCACAATGGCCGATATGGATGAAGAAAAATCTCAAATTGCTCATGGTGAAACTGTGCGTGAAACTGCTAACATGATCTCCTTCCTCACTGAAGTGATCGGCATCAGAGACGATATGTTCCTCGGTGAAGGCAATAAATATATGAGAGAAGTAGCTGACAGCGTAGAAGACGGCTACAAAAATGGTGTTCTACACCAGAGACCTACCCTCGTAAACCTGCAATGCGATATCGATCATCCTACCCAATCTATGTCTGATCTTTTAAAACTGCAGGACTATTTCGGTGGAATCGAAAACCTGAAAGGGAAGAAAATTGCCATGACCTGGGCTTATTCCCCCAGCTACGGCAAACCCCTCTCCGTTCCTCAGGGCATTATCGGACTCATGACCAGATTCGGCATGGATGTTACACTCGCTCATCCGGAAGGTTATGACCTTATTCCTGAAGTGGAAGAAATTGCTAAAAAGAACAGTCTTGCTTCCGGTGGCAGTTTCAAAAAAGTCAATTCTATGGAAGAAGCTTTCAAAGATGCCGACATTGTTTATCCTAAATCCTGGGCTCCTTACCATGTTATGGAAAGAAGAACTCAACTCCTCACTAAAGGTGACAGAGACGGGCTGAAAGATCTTGAAAAAGAATGTCTCGCTAACAACGCTAAATTCACTAACTGGGAATGCACAGAAGAGATGATGAAACTCACCAAATATGGCAATGCCCTCTACGAACACTGTCTGCCTGCAGATATTACTGATGTCAGCTGCAAACAGGGTGAGGTATCAGCGGCTGTGTTTGATAAATACAGAATGCATACATATCATGAAGCAAGCTACAAACCTTTTGTTATCGCTGCCATGATCTTCTTATCCAGAGTCAAAAATCCGACAGAAGCTTTGGAAGCTATGCTCAATAAAAACAAGATGAAACTTAAATACTAAGAGGCTAAAATGTCAAAAATCATCAAGAAAATTAATGCTGAAGTACAGAATAAAACTGCCAAGAGATGCAGAGACAAGAATATAGTTATACCCACTTTCAAGCAATTGAGAAACCCTGAACTTATCCCTGATGAAATCAAAAAGCAGCTTGACGGAGTTGGCTTGTGGGATGTTAATCCGGTCAATCTTTTCAGGATCACCTGGAAAAACAATATGGAAACCGGACAATATGGAAAAGTGAACTATCTGGAAATCCCTAAAGAGATCACAGGAATCAAAGCCAGAGTCATCGGACTCATAGGCAAATACTTCCCCACTGGTGCACATAAGGTCGGTGCTGCATTCGGTTGCCTTGTACCAAGACTCGTCAGCGGTGAATTCGATCCGGATGTCCACAAAGCTGTCTGGCCCTCCACCGGCAACTACTGTCGTGGTGGTGCCTTTGACTGTGCTTTGCTCGGTTGTACTTCGATCGCCATCCTTCCCGAAGAAATGTCTCAGGAAAGATTCACCTGGTTGAAGGAAATCGGTGCGGAAGTCATTGCAACTCCAGGATGTGAATCCAATGTTAAAGAAATATATGATAAGTGCTGGGAACTTAAGAACGATCCCAACAATATGATTTTCAATCAGTTTGAAGAATTCGGTAATCCTTTGTTCCATTACAATGTCACAGCTCCGGCAATCGAAGAAGTATATGGTTATGTTAAATCTGATACTTCAAGATTATCAGCATACATCTCAGCGACAGGTTCCGCCGGCACAATTGCTGCAGGTGATTACCTGAAAAAATATTATCCGCATGTAAAAGTGGTTGCTACGGAAGCACTCCAATGCCCCACCCTGTACATGAACGGATTCGGTGGTCATAGAATCGAAGGTATCGGCGACAAGCATGTGCCCTGGGTGCATAATGTCAGAAACACTGATGCTGTTGCTGCGATCGATGATGAAGACTGCATGAGAATTTTAAGACTCTTCAATGAAAAAGACGGTAAAGAATACCTGAAGAAAATGAATGTCTCCGAAGATGTAATCAGCAAACTCTCTCTCCTGGGTATTTCCAGTATCTGTAATCTCTTGGCCGGAATCAAGACTGCTAAATACTATGAAATGGATGAGAACGATCTCATCTTCACTATTTTTACAGATTCAGCTGAAATGTACGGTTCACGTTTAGAAGAGCTGACTCAGGCTGATGGAGAATATAATATGATCCAATCTGCCAAAGATCAAGCTGCCTGTCTGGAACATCAGAGTATTGATTTCTTTAAAGAATTGGGATACTACGACCGCAAAGCTATCCATAACCTGAAATACTATACCTGGGTGGAACAACAGGGCAAAACCTATGAAGAGATTCTGGAACAATGGAACCCACAATACTGGACCGACTTGTTTGAGAATGAAATCGGGTTCTTCGATGATCTGATCGACAAATTCAATAAATTATAATACAATAAATCGTTAAATCAAGGACACTTCGGTGTCCTTTTTTTTATTTCAAAAGCCATTTCTGTTCGAATTTTAGCAATTATCATTGAAGAAAAAAGAAGAGCTCCTTTATGATTCAAATGAATAGTATCATGAAAATATGCATTAGTTTGAAAAACTGGATCACTGGAGTAATCCCAAACATTATAGTTATATATTCGTAAAGTAGTTTTGGTTAATTCTATTGTGTTATGCCTGAACTTATTACGATTAGGAGATATGACAAAATAAAGTTTTACTCCCTTGTTTTCACAAAGATCAATAATTTCTTTTAATCGATTGAACTTCTTTGAATCAATTGGTCTAACCCTATTTTCTTCATAAGGAGGAACGTTATAATTAATTGTATTATAGCGTGGTTCATAACCCAATTGTTCAACATTGCCAATTTTTAAATTGTGTTGAACTATTGGTACAAGCAAGGAATTAAAACGGTATAGCATCGATAATTTTGCTTTGATCACTTCAGGTTTGTTAAATTGGTTTAATTCATTGGTTATTATTGGATTATCTGAAATATAGGGGAGAAGTGCAGATACTAACTGTAAGTTTTTTGTGGCTTGGTCTTCCAGATCCTGGAATTCTATAAGACTTATATCTAAAATCACTATTTTGGGAGTATATCGGGATAAAACTGATTTTAACATTATTGTATGATAATTAATGTCCATAGCATCCCGTCCGATATTAAAGGCTTTAATCCCTAATGAGTCTTCAAACATTTGTGATACATAATGATGAGAGGCTCTTGAACTTCCCAGAATGAGTAAATCTTCTTTTGCATGATTAACCGAATAAGTAGTTAAAAAAGTATAACCTTGCTTTTCATTATAATAAAATTTTTTAAGTACAATTCCCATTAATCTGTCCATACAAAAGACTAGAAGTAACAAAAGCATTAAGTTCCAGAAAAGTTTCTTTTTCATATCAACACCTTAAAACTGAAAATAAATAAATTGACTGCCATTAAAAACACCGATCATTAAAATAAGAATTATCAGTGTTGAATATCCTGCAAATCGTATAATTTTATTACTATTATACAATATAGAGAAATTGAGTTTTTGGAGGAATTCCGTTTTAAACTCAACAGCAAAAAGAATCAGGATAACAAGTAGGCTATAAACAAAACTAGCCGGATTTCCCAGGAAGAATTTTCCCTTAAGGTGTATAATACTATTAATTATATTCATTGCGTCTGAAAAACTGTTAGCTCGGAAGAAAATCCAAGCAAAACAAACAAGGCTGAAGGTACAAAAATATGACAATACTGTATAATAGGATTTCAGAACAGCAGCTATTTGATCTAAGTACTTTCTTAACAAATTTCCTGAAATCAAAAAAGCACCATGCAATCCACCCCAAATAATATAATTCCAACTCGCTCCATGCCATAATCCACTTACTAAAAAAACTATCAAAAGATTCCTGTTCCATCTAACCTTTGATACTCTACTGCCTCCTAATGGTATGTATAAATAATCTCTGAACCAACTGGATAGTGATATATGCCATCGCCCCCAAAATTCATGTATTGATCTTGAAAAATATGGTCTTCTAAAATTGGTCATTAGTTTGAATCCTAATACTCTGGCAGATCCTAATGCTATGTCTGAATATCCTGAAAAATCACAGTAGATTTGTATCGCAAAAAATATGGTGGCTATGATTAGAGTAATACCACCATGCCAACTCTGATTATTATACACCGAGTTCACATATATTGCCAATCTGTCAGCAATCACTACTTTTTTAAAAATCCCCCATAATATCAACTTCAATCCTTCTGCAACCCGTGAATAATCAAAATCATATTTACAGTGAAACTGATGCAGCATGTTCTGGGGTCGTTCTATCGGACCAGCAACTAATTGAGGGAAAAACATCACGTACAGAGCATAAATTCCAAACCTCTTTTCAGCCTTCTGATTACCGCGATACACTTCAATAGTATAACTCATGGCCTGAAAAGTGTGAAAGGATAATCCGATTGGCAAGAGAATAGATAAATTCGGAATCGTGTTTTGATAACCAATACTATTTAAAAAATATGACAAATTCTCATTAAGAAAATTATAATACTTAAAAACAGCCAACACTCCGACATTTGCTATTAGACTAGCAATTAAGTAAATCTTGCGTTTTCTCCCCTTTGTCCTTTCCAGATAAATTCCGGCTATGTAATCTATAACTATTGTAAATCCAAGTATCAGGATATATATGGGCAAAAAAACCATGTAAAAATAACAACTGCTTAGTAAAAGCCAAAACCATCTTTTGTTATAGGGCAGCATGAAATATATTATTGTAACTAATAGAAAAAATAATGCAAAGTGTAAAGAATTGAAAAGCATCTATATGACCCCTGAAACATAATTTCTTCACCCTTTTATGTTGTCAAATGATAAGTTCAATCCGACAATATTACTCCGTAACACAAATGATACACTGAAACAAATGTGTTTATTCCACTATTTCTCTTTATTTAATTTGTTATCAACATTTTACAAATTTCTGCAACATTTTTGTGCAACACTTCTGTTACAAACCCAACAATCTCAAGTCTTGAGACTATATTATCTAACTCTTTATATTTCAGCGTATTATAGTTTTGGTACAAGCATTGGCATCGGCCTTGCCTTATAAAAAGAAAAAACCAGTCTTCGGACTGAGAAAAATTGGAGGATATATGAGTTTCATAAGTTTGAACAAGAAATTCAGCTGGATGCTTTTCCTGACTCTGTTCTGCATGTTTTCATTAGTAAATGCAGCAACTGTAACAGGTAGCGTCTCTAACCAGGAAGGCACTGCAATCGCTAACAGTTTTGTTAGTCTTCATTTTGATGGTAACCCCGGTGATAACGGCTGCGAACCTGGAGACAGCACAAATCATCATGCACAACTGAATGCCATGACAGATGCTTCCGGCATTTTCACTATTACCAATGTTCCAGTAGGTTCTTATACAGCTATGGCACATGCACAGGGCTATATGATGGGTTTCTACAAAAATGCTGATGGTCAGATCGCTGTAATCGTTATTGATGCTGACGAACAGGAAGTAACAGGCATTAACATTCTTTTAGGAAATGGAAACAATCCACCCCCACCACAAGAATTCGGTTCAATTGCTGGATATGTTTATGGCAACAACAACAATCCTGTCCCAATGCAATCAATTGGATTAGTAAATTCCACCAATCCTGACAGCCTTATTTGGGCTCAATGGGCTACCACAAATATGGAAGGCAGATATATGCTACACCACGTTCCAGCAGGGACATACCAGGTAGCTGTTTATCAATTAACAGATCCTGTAACTCTTGCCTATACAATTTTAGCAGTATCTGATGTTGTTGAATTAGTTGCAGCTGCACATCTTGACAGTGTTAACATCATCATGGATTATCAAAGTTATACTATTTCCGGTATTGTAACCAATGCTGATGGCCAACCGATTGCTAATGCCAATGTTGAGGCTTTTACAGATATGGATGCTCCAGAAGGAACTAATGTAGGATTCCATAGATTTTTTGCTCATACTGATGCTACAGGTGCTTATTCTATCGAAGTTGTTCCCGGGCAGTACAAAGTCTGTGCTTGGGGTCATCACTTCCCCACAATTTATTATCCTTCAACTTATGACTGGATGCAAGCTACTCCTGTTGTTGTCGTAGATCAGAACATCGTTGATATCAACATGGCTGTTCCCGGTAATGCTGCAGTTCATATCAGTGGTATTGTCAAAGACCTGGCAACCGGGCTTGCTTTAGCCGGTATCACTGTTAAAACTGATGTAAACGGATACTATCATCACGGACATCATGGTCATCATGGCAATAATCCTGCCGACCCTGATTCCTCATACATTCCTGAATATTCGGCTACTACAGATGAAAACGGTGCTTATTCTATAGAAGTTCCCCAGGGAACATATAAAGTTCTGGCTATGAGTGCTGACGGAACTTATCAAACCCAATATTTTGATCATGTTAATGCTCCTTTCCTGGCTACTGTTATTCATGCTAACAGTGATGTTGCAGATGTTAATTTTGATTTGATCACAGCTACTGCCAATGAACTTTATAGCATCAGCGGTACTATCACTGAAAACGATACTCTCGTTAACTATCCTGTAATGGTTGCAGCTATTTCTGAAAACCATACCTGGGTTGTAACAACCATGTCCGATTCAACAGGCAGCTATACCATCACCAATTTAATGCCAGGCAACTATTATGTTGTAGCTCATACTCCTTTCTCTCCTCCTTTGTTCTACCTCAATGCTTTAACCTGGGAAGATGCCCAATTGGTAACAGTTGACGGTCATATCATAGGCATTAACTTCAACTTCATCTACACAGAAGTAGTCGGTCCTTACAGCCTGATCGGTAATGTAGTTGATAATAATAACGATCCATTAAGTAATGTGGTTGTGATCTTAAAAGACAATCAAAATCAAATCGTTGGCTTTGCAAGTACAGATGATAACGGTGCTTATTCAGTTTCCAATCTGAGCACAGAAAACTATACTGTTGTAGCTACTAAGATCGGTCTCAATAGCCTTCAGGAAAACATTGCAGTTGACGGAAATCAAAACTATGATTTCAGTATGGCTTCACCTACAGGCAACAGTGATGTTAATGTTACAACTGCAAAACTCAGTGTAACTAACTACCCGAATCCTTTCAATCCTTCAACTTCAATCAATTTCTCGATTCCTATGGATTCCAACGTAAATGTTGAGATCTTCAATATCAAAGGACAGAAAGTAAGAACACTGCTCAGTGAGAACATGGTTAAAGGCAGCCACACAGTAGCTTGGAATGGCCAGGACAGCAAAGGCAAGACCGTTACAAGCGGTATCTACTTTGTCAAAGTTCAAGGTGCTGGCTTTGAAATCATGAGAAAGATGTCACTCATCAAATAGGACTAGCGTCCAGCATATTTTAAAGAGTGATGTTCTTTAAACTATAAAACCCCGCTTCGCTCCTCTAACCCTCACTCAGCAAGTGCTGAGTGAGGGTTTTCTGCATCTCTCTCTACTCACTGCTGATTTGGAACGCTGGCTTTAGTCGATAATTCTGTATGCTTTAGCTTACAGCAACCAGTATATAAAATATGTTCCACTTTGGGCTGACGTAGGAGTCAGCCCCTACATTCTTCACTGCCCCCTGCACACTGCACACTGCCAACTGAAAAAACCATTTGACTTTTCTCCTCACTAAATTTAATTTCAGCGTATGGATTATTTATTTTATGAATTAGGGGTAATTATCATTATCTCAGGCACCTTAGCCTGGCTTTCTCTGATTGCCAAGCAGCCGATTCTGGTTGCCTATCTGCTTGGTGGAGTTTTGCTGGGTCCTTATGGATTAAGTCTTATTAAGGATGTGTCTCTTATTGATCAAATCTCAAATCTCGGTATCGTACTCCTGCTTTTTCTGGCAGGTGTTGTCCTTCATCCTGAACGCTTGAAAAAACTCTTTAAAACAACTATATTCATAACTCTGCTATCTTCTCTGACGTTCTTTGGTGTTGCTTTTGCCCTTACTTTGCTCATGGGCTACAGTTTAAAAGAATCTCTGATAGTAGGTCTCGCCATGATGTTTTCCAGTACGATCATGGTGATCAAGCTCTTGCCTACTGATACTCTGCACCATCAGAAAATGGGCTCTTATTGTATCGCTATTCTAATTGCACAGGATATGATCGCTGTTTTGCTACTCATGTTTTTGAGCGGTTTAAAAGATATCTCCGGTCTCCATTTACTCCTGCTGCCTCTGAAAATTGTCGGATTATTCCTCTTTGCCATGTATTTCGAAGAATATATTTTAAGAAAAATCATGCGGCGTGTGGACAGATACCACGAGATTCTATATTTGGTTGCTCTTGCCTGGTGTATGATCATGTCGATGCTGAGTCATTTTTTGGGATTCAATGCGGAACTGGGTGCTTTTTTGGGAGGAGTAGCCTTAGCCCGGACACCTATCTCCTACTTCATATCCCAAGGCTTAAAATTCTTCCAGGATTTCTTCCTCGTTCTTTTCTTCTTTGTGATCGGTGCCAAACTTGACATCTTCAACCTCGGCAGTATCATTCTTCCGGCTCTGCTCCTGGCTGGTGTACTTATCGCACTTAAACCGGTTGTATTTATAAAACTCTTCCGTATCAAAGGTGAAGAAGCCGGATTCTCCAAAGAGACTGGCTTCCGCTTGGGACAGGCCAGCGAATTTTCTATGATCATTGCTGTCTTTGCTTCCCGATTAAATTATCTCAGTGATGATGTCTTCAAACTTATCCAGGTCGCCACTATCATTACCATGATCATTTCCTCATACATCGTGGTCTATAACTACTATACTCCCATCAGCCCCAGACAAGAACTGAAACAAGATTAAAACCTGACAATTTATCTCTGCTCTCTTGAATAAGGACTCGACAACAAATAATGCTTACCAATAGATATGTATCAAGCATCGGCTTCTCTAACTGTCCGTAGGACAAAAGAAGTATAGCCTGCTGCTTTAGCTGCAGGTATAAACAACCCCAATCCCTGTCCGATAGGACGAAAGATTATTATTCGAAGATTATCCAAGTGTTCAAATTTTGTTGAATACCAAATTATTTATTTGTTACAACTAATTATAATTCATATGCGTAATTTAATACGGATTGTGCAGTAGAGGTTTGCAAACTGGGTCGAAGATCGTGAAGAGTGAAGGTTTGCAATCGAACGAGGTTATATAATAAATATATGGTGAGTGAGATTGTAAGTCTCTCAATATCTCTTTCTCTTAAATCTCTACTGCCCACAGCCCACTGATATAGCTTCAGCCAGATAGTAAAGATTCTACTGCACAGATAGGGTTTAATTTATTAACAGCTTTTTTTGTCTCGAATTCCTAATGCAAAACCAAAAAAAAAGGGAGTATCCTTGAATACTCCCATAATTGAAACATTTTGTCTTAAACCTTGAATTTATTAAGAATAACATTTAACTTTAAGGTTATTTCCTGGAAATCCTGGGTAGCTTTCATCACTTGGTCTGCCCCGGTAGATGTCTCCAGAGTGTCCTGAGCTGCTATTTTAATTTCCCGGGTTATCTCATCAACATTGTTAGAAATATCATTCGTTTTAGTAACAATGTCCCGGGTTTGCTTGGTTACCTGCTCAATATTGTGAGAAACTGAGTTGGCAGACATCGCAATCTCTCCACTGCTCTTGGCAATATCATTTACTCCGTGTTCTGCTTCTGTAGCATTCCGGGCCAGGTTTTGCGTAGAATTCTCTATATCCTTAACAAATCTGCCCACTTCACTCGCATTAACCGCAACTTTCCCTACCGATTGAGCTATCTCATTAGTAGTAGAGGATTGCTCTTCCAAACTGCTTGAAATTGAATTATTGATCAAAGAGATCTCTTCTATGATCTTGGCAATTTTCTCTATTGATACATAGGCTGTCTTGGTGTAGTCCTGCATACTTTGGATCTGATTAGCGATCTTGTCTGTTGCTTCACTGGTTTGCTTAGCCAGTTCTTTAACTTCATTCGCAACTACCGCAAAGCCCTTTCCTGCTTCTCCTGCACTCGCTGCTTCTATTGTGGCATTCAAGGCCAACATATTAGTCTGATCCGCAATATCATTGATTATCTTTACAATTCTGCCAATTTCATTCGAAGCATTTTGCAACTGACTCATTATTCCTACCGTGGATTGTGCCTGCTGATTAGCTTCGGTAGATACTTTATTGGCTTTGGTTGTATTCATAGATACTTCTTTTAATGTAGAATTCATTTCCTCGATCGCACTTGCCGTGGTATTAACAGAACTTACCACATCCTGGACATTGGTGCCAATCTGTTTAATGTTCTTGTTTACCGTTTGAATTGAACCTACAACTTCGTTTACACTCGCGGATGATTGCTCAGCAGCAGATGCGACAGTATTTATATTTGTTGTCATTAATTCTGTCGAGGTTGCCACATTATTAATGTTACTGGCTGTATTTGAAGCATAAGCTGAAATTTCCTGTACATTACCATGGATTTTTGAAGATATTAATGATATCTGCTGAAATTCATTACTAACCCGTTTGATTTTCCCTGTCATTCCCGAAATTGTACCTGAAACAGTCTGTGAATTCGCATAAATATCCTTATTCAAAGATATTACTTCCTTGATTAAAATCTGAAGTTTCTCCACAAACTTGTTGAAATACTCAGACAATTCCCCAATTTCATCCTGTGACTCAATATGTATTCTTTGCGTTAAATCTCCCTCTCCTTCCGAAATATCCTTCACAACTCTAATTAGCCTGTCAAAGGGAACAATAAAAACTTTCCGCATAAAGGAGATCATAAAAATGATACTCAAGACAAAAACAATTAATGAAATCAGTAAAACTACAAACAAGTACTCATTTCTCGATTTCATCATCTCATTTGTTGTTATGGCCAAAACAATCGTCCAGTTCCAGTATTCAAACTTCTTGTATGATCCAAAATAGGATTTTCCATTGAAACTGAACTTAAGTGATCCTTCTTTATTCCCGAGTATTTTGCCCGTAAATTCTTCTGTAATTACTTTGCCATTCTCAATTTCAGGATGTCCATAGATCTCTTTCTTCTCATTCAGAATAAATGCAATCCCTGTCTCTCCAAACTTGTATTTCTTCAAAACCTTGAACATATCATCCTGATACTGCTTAACAAAATTTGCATCTCCTGTTAAACCCATCCCCTCCATGGTTGTATGAATTGCATCTATTTTGGTAAATTGATTCGTCAACTCCCCACTAATCAACTGACTATAAATCTTAGTTATGCTCTTGGAAATGATCATTGCCCCTGAAATCAATATCGCCACAACTAATACAGATAAAATAATAAAAGTTAAATATGATATCTTTTTTTGTATTTTCATTCTTGCTGCCCCCCTTCAATTATAAAGCTGTTGATACAAATATCTTCCACTCATACCAACAGCTTAATGATCCTATTTATAAATTCCACAACCAAGAATATAGTCCTCTTTACCAACTTTTATCTTCATTACATAAGAGGATTTGTCTCCAATTTTCTTATCAGCATAATTCATCCACTTGTAATCCACCCAACCTTTACCGGCCTTACTATTACACACTTTTGCAAATTCCTGGATAAATAACTTGCCGTCAGGATCCTTAGCTTCCATCATATTCTTCCCTATCAAAGCAGGATTCTGTCCATGCATGATTGTTTCTAACTTCATGTTAAACAAGAATAGATAAAACTCGCCATCAACAAACTTTCCTTTGGGGTTATTGACTTCAGCCTTTGATTTCTCAATTCCATTAGCCTTAATATAGGCTGCACCATCTTCTACCAACTTAATCGCTTTGGCCTTGCTCTCATCTAATGTTAATGACATTAAAAGAAAAGGTACCAAAACAAAAAATAATACGAGAAATGACTTGAACTTCATAATATCCTCCAGTTTCTTATTCTATGTGTATTATAATCAATACGATTATTTAGGCAAGTTAAAAAATGAATTTCCTACACTTTTTTAATACCGCCAGAATGTCTGCAATATTTGTACTGGCCTGTGATCTCTCATTGACTCATCTGATCTGTCCGACATGTCAGATTGATCTGTCTCCAATCTCCTCAATCCTTCCCCTCTGACGACTGACGACTGACTCCTTCTCTATACACCCCCTTCCCTTATTAAAAGGGAAGGGACGGGGATGGGTTGTCTCCCTCTGACGCCTGACGACTGACGCCTGACGCCTTCTCTATACACCCCCTTCCTTGGTGTTCCTCATAAAAAAACAGGGTACAATTGCTTGCACCCTGCCCCTTAACTCTTCTCTCTACTGCACCCGGCCTTCTGCCGACTGCCCACTATTTTAGCATTATCATCTTCCTTATAGAGATCTTACCATCAGCTATCATCTTGCTGAAATAGATTCCGGAGGAAAGATTCTGTCCCTGGTCATCCTTCCCATTCCAAGTAACTGAGTACTGACCGGCTTGTTTTGTGTCTTTAACAAGATTTCTCACCTTCTGACCACGTACGTTAAAGATATCTAAAGTCACTTTTGCAGCATGAGCAACACTGTATTTTATGGTTGTTACAGGATTGAAAGGATTCGGATAAGTATCAATTATCCCAGTGACTTTTATCCCACTATTCTGAGCATTATTGTTCCCGGTTGGTGAAGGTGTTACAGAAATAGCTTCCGTAGCAGCTGTTCCTTCCGGGTCAAGATATGTTGCACTGACAAAGTAGGAATAAGGAGTCTCATTCACAAGATTACAATCCATGTAACTTGTTTCAGTAATGAAATCAGGTGTGATTTCTTCATAATTTCTATATACCTTGTACCCGACCAGAATTCCTTCTGCAGGTGGATCCCAGGTAAGGGTTACACAGCAATTTCCAGGTTGAACTGCAAAATTTAAAGGCGGGAAAACATTCCCATAATATTGGTGTATTTTGATGTCATCGATATAGATTGCAGTTGAGGCAGCCTGTGTAACACCATGAAATCCAAAATAATATGTCCCTCTGTATTCTGGCAATATAACTAAGTCACGGATCTCATATTCCTGATTTCCCAGCCACCAGCTGGCATAAGATGGATTAACAGCCATTACTACAGGATTAGGTGAATTACCCCACCTTAATTCCAATTGCTCAAAATTAGTAGTTGAGGATACTTTCACATAAAATCTGAAACGATAACTTGTCTGTCCTTCCAGTATTACCGGAGGAGAAACTAACCAATCATTCATGGCAATTTCCGGATTCCCTTCACAAATTAAACTTACATTTCCCGTGTTTCCAGGGATATCTGATACTTCCCAACTCTTATCATCGTTATTACTATTGAAACTTACCCAGCCTTCCGGTAATTGGCCCACCTCTGCATCATCCAGATACTCAAGATATGGCAAAGCAACTACTGCAGAATTCCCGGAAGTGGAAAAAGTCCAAACTGGACAGTTAGCAGCATCTCCATATGTATTAAAAGGTACAACTTTCCAATAATAAGTAGTGTTTATGTCTAAAACAGGTGATGGTTGATACAAAGCATAATTAACAACTAATCCGTTAACAATATTGTTCGGAGGATTATTCGTTCCAAAATAGAGTTTAAATCCAGAAACAGGACATCCGCCTGTCCCCTGCCAAACTAACGTTGTGAAGGCTGAAACATTATTGTTATTATCAACCGGATAAACAGCTTCGGCAATGCAGGGTACTGTATTCTGATAAAAAGGTGTCCAGGTAAAAGTCAATCCGTTCGCAGGATATACAGTTTCATTCAAAACACAAACTGCAGAATTTGTTGTACCATTGACTGTCGAACTCCAATCAGTATAGGTGACTCGGTTCTTATAATCCCAATTGTTGTAGCCCCTTAAACCAACCTGAATACCGGAATAGTCTGCCACAGTTTCTGCAAAACTGTCACCATAGTGAAATTGAATGACATTTGTATTCTCAAAAAGTTTGATCTGGAAGGTAAGATCTTCAGCTTCCAATCCTAAATTACGTTTGTAATGGTTCCATTGAACAGTAAATATCCTGCTCGGTGCATTACCAGTCGTGTTCACTGATAATTTCCCCGGCAGATATTCTCTGTTCCAGGAGATCAAATCATTATTAAATACAGCGATCACATTATTAGACATACCATCACTTATCGCAGAATAGGAATTCTGTGCATCTTCGCCAAAAACAATGAATCCATTGGAATTGATGCTGACACAATTAAATGTTTGTTCATTAAAAGTAAAATTGAATCCGATCGGAACTTCATTAAAACTTTCCTCGTCATTTGCCGAAGTTCCCAATATAGTTTCTCCGGATATTTGATTAAATACGCCTATACTTGATTGAAATGCATAGTTTGTCATCGTACAGAAACCATTGGCAGTTGCTAAAAGCATTATTGCCGTTAAAACAAAAAAAAGCATACTCGTCTTCATGATAACCCCTCCTGAGTTTATTTTGATCTCTCATTTTCTCTTCTTATTCTGATATTCGCATTTCTCGTGCCATTTGTACTGCAAAGATGTATCGTACTGTTTTACAATAGATTGCATTGTTTTCAATAAAGATTGATATGATGGTCTTATCAAAAAGATATTTCAAAAAGATATATTTACATTGTCGTACAAAGCAGTTAACTCTATTTCCTGTCGTTGTTTATGATAAGGTAATCTTAACCAGAAGTTTAATATGGGCAATCACGGAACACCGGAGTTATCCGGTTATTTCGTGGGTTCTAACCCGCGATTTAGTCTTAAAAGAATTCTACAAATTTAGTTATGAGATATGGATTTTCCTATACTCTTTTTTATCAATTTCCTATGAAGCATCTCTTTAGCTTCTCTCTAGCATCCTACTAGAAAGCTTGGCAACTATGTAACTTCTCTAATATGGGATATTATTGGATTTTATTCTACAAAATTTGTCTTTTGTGTATGCTTTTAACGAAAAAGGGCCAACGTGGGAGTCGGCCCCTACCATTAACTATTAACTATTAACCATTAACTAATAACTAATAATTCTTTGCGAAGATAACTCTACGCTGGGAATCTGCCCCACAGCAGATACATTTTCCTTCTTCTGCTTCAGCATCGAGGGCGATACAACGGATAGTGACTTTCAGATCTTCTTTGATCTTAGTTTCACAAGCTGCTGATCCACACCAGTGAGAAAGGGCAAAACCACCATGAATCTCGGGTTTATCTTGTTTCTTGGGGGTGAAGAATTTATAAAATTCTTTGGCATCATCAATTTTAATCATATTTTCCTGCATGAATCCAAGAGCTTTCTGATAAATATTCTGCTGTATATCTTCCAGAATATCGACGACTGTTTCGGTGAAAGCTTCCCGTGTTAAAGAAATTTTCTCTTTGGGATCTTTGTCTCTTCTGCCCATGAAAACAGAGTTCTGCTCAACATCGCGGGGACCAACCTCCACTCTTACAGGTACACCTTTCTTGATCCAATGCCAGCTTCTTTCACTGCCGGTCATATCTCTGTCATCAAATTCAATCACGAGTTTTCTGTCGAGATAACGTACCTTCTTCAGATCAGCATGGAGCTTGTTCACAAATTCCATGACCACTTCTTTTTCTTCGGGACTACGATAAATTGGAATCAGGGCAACATGTGCAGCCGCGACTCTGGGAGGTAATACCAAACCGTTATCATCACTGTGAGCCATGATCAAAGCACCGATGAGGCGGGTGGAAACACCCCAGGAAGTAGTCCAGGCAAACTGGATTTCACCGTCTTTATTTTGGAACTTAATATCAGAAGACTTGGCAAAATTCTGGCCTAAGAAATGAGAGGTTCCGGCTTGAAGAGCTTTTTTATCCTGCATTATTGCTTCGATGCAGAAAGTCTTGGCAGCTCCTGGAAACTTCTCTGCTTCTGTTTTCTCACCCTTAATCACTGGAATTGCGAGGTAATCCTGAGCAAATGTGGCATAGACATCCAGCATTTTATATGTTTCTTCCAGAGCTTCTTCTTCTGTAGCATGAACGGTATGACCTTCCTGCCATAAGAATTCAGCAGTTCTCAAAAACATTCTGGTTCTTAACTCCCAACGGACAATATTTGCCCATTGATTGATCAACAAAGGTAAATCCCGATAAGAGTTCACCCATCTGGCAAATGATGCTCCTATGATTGTTTCACTTGTAGGACGAACAATATAAGGTTCTGCTAATTCTCCCGCTACTTTCAAACCACCTTTTCCATCGTTTTCCAATCTTGAATGTGTCACAATTGCACATTCTTTGGCAAACCCTTCCACATGTTCAGCCTCTTTTTCAAAGAAACTCTTGGGAATGAACAGAGGAAAATAAGCGTTTTTATGCCCGGTTTCTTTGAACATATCATCCAAAGTTTTCTGAATATTTTCCCAAATGGCATAGCCCCAGGGTTTAATAACCATACATCCGCGCACATCGCTATTCTCTGCCAAATCGGCAATTTTAATTACTTGTTGAAACCAGGCTGGGTAATCTTCCACTCTGGTTGGAACTATTGCTGTTTTCTGTGGCTTGGCCATTTATTTCTCCTCATTTAATCTTAATATTTTGATATCAGTTTTAATTTTTGGTTTTTTCTGTAAAGATTTTTATTGTGAGATGCAGAATAAAATAAATCTAATTCATTTTGCATCTTATAGTTAGTTGATACACTTCAGATTAATTGCATTATCTTACAAATTTTAATTGACTTTTAGAAATATTATCTTATTGTTTGGTTGTATAGTGAATAAGGAGGAAGAAATGAAAAAAGCAATTTTAGTTTTCTTAGCTATCGGTTTTATGGCAACAATGTTTGCTGCAGAGATCACCCCCTATGGAAGTGCCAGATTGGGTTACTGGTATGAGAATTTGAGCAAAGAAAATTCTACTGATGGTAATGTAACAGGGAAGTCATTCATGAGATTGAATTATGCTCTGCAGGGAAATAGTCGTTTAGGCGTTAAATTCAAAAATGATGCTTTAACAGGGCAAGTTGAGTACGGTGCAAAAGATGGTACAGCCAATGTTAGATTACTCTGGGGAAAGTATGATTTTGGTACATGGGCTTTACTTTTCGGTCAGGACTATACCGGATTTAACGAATATGCATCTCAGGTTTATGGCGGAGATAATGATTTGATCGGCTATGGAGCTGCAGATGAAGGCAGACAGGCACAAGTCCGTGTTGAAATGAAAACAGGATTATATTTCGCTTTGATCAAACCGGCATTAGTTGATCCTTCAGGCTACACAGGTACTGGCCACATGAAAAATGTTATGATGCCAAAAATCAATGTTGGTTACAAGATGAATATGGGTAACCTGTATTTTCATCCAACTTTTGGATTCAATACTTATAGTTATAATAAAGAAGGTGCTTCAGCTGACACCATAACTTATGATCATTCTGTAACTTCCTGGATCTTAGGTCTTACTGCTAAATCAACAATGGATGCAATCTCTATTAAAGGACATTTGAACTACGGTCAAAACATTAAGAACTATGGTATCAGTACTGCTACCAATAACGGAGCATATTATACAGCTGACGATAATAAAGTCAACGATGTAAGCACTTTAGGTTTATTTGTTGAAGGCAGTTACAAAATGAACGATACGATGACTCCAACTATAGGATTAGGTATGGTATCATCAAGTAATAGTGACTGGGATAAATCTGACGGAGCAATGGCTATCTTCGCTCAGTTAAACTACAAGATGAATAAGAGTTTATGTTTCATACCTGAAATCGGAATCCAGGACAGACAAAAGAATGCTGGTGGCGACAAAGAAGGCAGCTTATTTTACTTCGGTACACAGATGAGAGTTGATTTCTAAACTAATGTTTCAATAAAGTTAAGCCCGGTTCGCCGGGCTTTTTTTAAAACCCGGATTGTACAGTAGAGGTTTGCAAGCTGGGTCGAAGATCATGAAAAGTGAAGGCTTGCAATCG
>CAYQPF010000004.1:0-47393 GCA_964419225.1 uncultured Candidatus Cloacimonadota bacterium
TCCAGGTTACATCCCGGTGCTCCATCATTTTGGCGGGTTGGGGCCATTGCAGTTGAGCAGAGAGGGATAAATAAAGGCCTAGCAAAATAAAAAAAACAAATAATCTTCTGTACATAATAATATCTCCAAGAAACCAAAACTTAATATACCATTTATAGATTAATAATTATGATTGTCAACAGAAAAATCAAAACAATACCCCTTTTAACCTACAGGGATATACAGGATTAACAGGATAGGGAAAGAACTTTTAGAGAGGTTTAACCACGAATATACACTAATGGGCACGAATAGGATAAGGGAAGAAGAAGGAAAATGAAAAATATAAATGAGATAACTTTAGAAATTAAGTCTAAAATACTTCTCAATAAATTTGAAAATACTAACGTATATTTAAAAAAAAACGACTTTCTCTTATTAGTGTTTATTGGTGTTCATTCGTGGTTAACTCTCTAAAAAGTGATGAACAATCTTTTTTAGTTCAGGATTCCGAGATGTTCAAAATGCAGAAGCTATGTCAAAACGGCATAACGAAATGTTGCAGGAGAGTTTTAAGTTTGAGGCTGAAGGGAGATTGAAAACAATATTAATATTTGTAATGTGTTGTTAGATAGAGATATAGCGTTTGATGGCCGTCTGAGATATGAATTTGGTACCAGGTATGCATTTAAGGAAATATAAGGAGAATGGAGTAGTGATGGAGAATATATTATTAGTAGATGATGACGTACTTTCGTTGAGAAGTGTCAAGGCATTGCTGGAGGATTGGGGTTATGCGGTAAAGGCATATTCTGATCCGGTAATGGCTTTTGTGGAAGTTAAGGAGAATAATTTCAGTTGTATAATCGTAGATTATTTCATGGATTATCAGAACGGGATCAAGTTGATCCAGAGAATCAGGGATGTCCTTTTTCACATTCCCTCAGTGTTGATCAGCGGATATGCGGAAGCTGAGGCAGAGGCGATCAAGAATAAAGAGCAGGTGGATTACTTTTTAAGCAAACCTATCGATGTAAAAGAACTAAAGAAGATCATAGAAAATATAAACGGGAGGAAGAATAATGATTAATTCTTCGACAACAAAATTATGGTTACTCGTCCTGATCATCGGGATCAGCAGTATTTTAACAGCCATACCGCAGAATGAATTGTATGAGTTTGGAATTGGTTTTCCTATGAAAGCGACTCCTAATGCTCAGGTAATTGTCGGCTCACCGGCACAAGGTACTGCAGCACTGTCCTGGACAGAGCTGGGTGGTTTGAATGTATTGGGAGACGGTACAGCGTATGATGTCTCTGTAAATCACAGGGTAGCAGGAGACAGGTTTAACGGTACATATTATGTAGCCGGATATTGGGATTTGGACAACAATAATGAATGGGTGGAGATTGGAAATTTTCCGGGTGCACAGCCCTGTGATCAATTCTTCAGTACAGCTTATGCGATATCACAGGATGGCAGTACTTTAGCAGGAATGGGCTGGAATGCCAACTGGCATGTGGATGCATTTAAGTGGACAGCAGCAACCGGTTTCACGAATCTTTGTCCTGGCAGTCCGACCAATTCGCGAGTGAATTGTTTATCAGGAGACGGCACAATAGCCGGTGGTTGGAAAGAGACTGATTTTGGCCCGAGACAGCCTGTGATCTGGGATGCTAACAATGAGATGACTATCATCGGTGGCCCGGAAAGTATGGGTGAAGTGATTGGTATCAGTACAGATGCACATTATAAGGTTGGTTGTTACGGTAATTATGGATTCAGTTACCATGATAATGAGTTAGAAACCTTCGGGTATGATGATTTTACAACTGTAGCATGCTGGTCTAATACTTCTGGATTAACAGTCGGAGTGAGCCGTAATTTTTGGGAAATGATTCAAATGGGTTTTGTTTATAGTACAGACCTGGGATACCATGATGCAACAGAATATTTTACTTCCATGGGTGTAGCCGGGATGGAAGGAGTTACAATACTGAATGTCGGCTGGGTATCAGATGATGGTAAGACTTTTACCGGCGGATGTATGACAGCAACTGAGTTGACAGGTTTCATTATCAAATTGTCTGATGGCGGTAATATTGCAGGTACGATCACTCTTACCGGCGGAAATGGAAATATTACTGATGTCTCAGTTGTAACAGGTAGTTTTGTCGCTCATCCTCAGGCTAACGGCACTTATAATTTGAATTTACCGCAGGGTACATATAGTGTTACCGCATCTCTTCCGGGCTATGTCAGCCAGACTCAGAATGATATTCAGGTTGTGGAAGGACAGACCGTAAGTAATACCAACTTCAACCTGGCAGCAATTCAGAATGCCGGATTTATTCAGGGAAATGTCACAATTACAGGAGGAATCGGCAATATCACGACAGCGACTGTCAGTGCCGGTACCTATACAACCCATCCTGATCTAAACGGTTTTTATCAGTTGATCGTTCCGGCTGGGACATATGAAGTCGTTGCTGAAATGGAAAACTATATTACCCAAAATATTCCTAATATTCAAGTAACAGCGAATCAGACTTATACCTTGAACATAGAACTTTTAAATGTTAATACACCGGCCTTTTTCAATCTGCATGTGAATGTGGATGAACCTACCGATTTGACCAAAGCCAAGATCATTGTGGATGGTATTTTGAATTTTCTGAATGCCGAAGGAGATTGTTCAGGACAGATAGTATTTGGTGAGAAGAGACTGAATGTCTTTATTCCCGGGTATAAGGCTTTAAATGCTCAGACCGTTAATTTTGCTCCAATGGATACGACAGATATCGTGATCAATATGGAAAAGATCTGGTATGATCCGCAGAATGTGAATGCTCAGTCCAATGGTCTGATCAGTTGGGAAAAACCTTTACCTCCTACAGCTTGGAGAGATAATTTTGATACATGGGCAAACCAGTCTTCCATCGCCTTAGGCAATCCCGGTTGGCACCCTTGGAACTTTGTTATTGAAGGTGAAAACGATGCTTTCATCACAGATCAAGAAGCCTATAGCGGAGAAAAAAGTCTGCATGTAACTTCATCTACCGACGTTATCGTGGATATTGCAGACTATATTTCTGCCACTTATTACACATCCGGAGTTTATAACGTCAATTTCAAGATCAAAGTAACAGAAGGAAATTGTGCTCATTATAATATAATCAGAACTTTATACGGCGAAGCTGGTATTGAATTTGGAGTTGAGTTATTCTTCCGCGAAAACGGGACAATCAATATCATGACAGCAGGAACAGAGAACAATACCTTAACCTATAATCATGGTGAATGGATAGATATCAAACAGGAAATCAATCTTGACCAGGATCAGGGCAGACTGTGGATCAATGGCACTTTAGCAGAGACATGGCAGTGGAGCCTGGATTCTTTCTCAGGTGTTCAGGGTGAGAACGCTTTGACTTTTGTCGATTTTAGCGGTGAACCCAAACCTGGATCTGATGAAACAGGTGACTTCTTCCTGGATGATTTCTGTTTCTACGCACCAGCAGCAGATCTGGTGACAGGTTACAACCTTTATCTTGATAATCTGAATGCACCATATATGTCTAATCTGACAGCTCTCGAATACACTTTGAGTAATGTTCCTTCCGGAACTCATACCTATGCAGTAAGTGCTTTGTATCCCAATCATGAATCAGATCTGCTTACTCATAGTTTCAGTCTGATCGGAACTAATGATCCATCACAGGCATATACACTATCATTGGGAAGTTACCCCAATCCTTTCAATCCAAGTACAACAATCAGTTATTCTTTGCCGAGACAGGGTAATGTTGAGATCAATATATACAATGTCAAAGGGCAGAGAGTGAAAAACCTGGTACATGAAACAAAGAGTCCGGGAAATTATAGAGTTGTTTGGAACGGTACAGACAGTTCAAACAAGAAAGTGACCAGCGGAATTTACTTCCTGCAATTCAAATCACCGGACAAAGTATTGAATCATAAAATAATGCTTTTGAAGTAGTGGGCAGAAAATGCACCATTGACAGTGATAGAAATATTCAGGGCAGCCGGAAGGTTGCCCTGAGTTGTTTTTGGGAAGGTTAACCACGAATTTTGCGAATTAAACCAATTGGGAGATGAGAGTTTAAGAGGCGGTGCACAAATGTAACCAATTGGAGGTCAAATGGCCACATTTGACATCTCAAAATATTGGTCCTACTTCTAATGTATTACATGTCAGCCATAAAGCTTCCTCATTCTGACAAAATTGTTTAACTCTCAACTTCCCTTTAGCTCATACCACTTGCCTGAAGGTTTTAATAATTTCCTATTTCTTCCATTAATAAATAATAATTAAATACCGCGTTCTGTTAAACGTCCCCTATTCTATCTTTAAGTAAACAAAAAGGGTGCAGTTTTCTGCACCCTAATCTCGTCATTTGTTACCTGTAACTCGTTACAAGTCACTACTTATATTTTGTATCACGAGACTTCAGGTTTTTGAAAGTATCAACACCTAAAGTATGATATCTGTAAAATATGCTGGACGCTAATCCTATTTCATTAACAACATTTTCTTTACTTGTGTCTTTCCGCTGGAAGTTAACTTGTAGAAATACACACCTGATGAAACATTTTTGTTAGAACTGTTCTTGCCGTTCCAAACGACTTTATGTCCACCCATAGGCATTGTTTCATTGATCAGAGTCTTAACTTTCTGTCCTTTGATGTTGTATATCGCTAATTCAACTTTGCCATCCGCAGGAATGCTGAAGGAAAGAGTTGTTTCGGGATTAAAAGGGTTAGGGTAATTCTGGGCCAGAGTAACAACTTTAGGTATGTTTACATTATTTTCAGAAGGCATCCCTCCCAATATCGTGTTCAAGTACTGATTCATGTGTGCTTGATAGCGAGAACTGAATTCTGCATGGTTTTTAGGTTTATACTTGTCGTATGCAGTGTTTCCGGATGATTTATCACTCTCAAAACTCATCATCTGATATATTGATTCCAAACACATCATATACAACAAAGAGTCTTCCATACTTTCAGCATTATCAAGCTTGTACCCGGCTTTTTCCAAAGCACTGACATAATCACGCATCACAATATCACATTTCATCAGGTAGGTGTCTATGATATCATTCATGGCATACTTTTCGAGTTCATTCAACGAATCTGGAATTGCATACTTTATGTTTTCCAGATAGAGTTTTGTCGCTTCTGCAGAAATTTCATCAGTACAGGTAAGATTAAAAATTTTATCTATACTATAATACCAGAAAGGCTTTTCTGCTGGAAGTTTTTCTTCAAGAATAGCTTTATATTCGGATATTGCCAGATCGTAGTTGAGATCTTTTTCAAGTGACATTGCCTGATCAAACCTGGTTGTAGCAGTTTGATCGTTATGAGTATTGGGATCTGGATCAAAAGAATCGAATACTATATGAGGTAAAGTATATTGATTTCCGCCCTGGTGTAATACATTGGGAAAATCATCATTCCACCAATTTCCATTCAGATTAAGTATTTCATTGGGACTTTGTATTGACCCATGAAATACAATATCTCTTCCTGATATTATAGAGTTAAAATCATTGTGTCCATTCAACAAATACAATGAAGAATGGTATAAAACCTGAGTAAGGAAACTTTGCATGGCAAAAAGAACATTTGTATATGTGCATTTGAAGAAGTTATTGGAATTCCAGGACAAGTCTGAATAAGAATCATTTGAACACACAATTCCTGTCCAACTTTCAAAAACACTGTTACTGATTCTTGGAGATGACATAATAGAAAAAACTCCATATTTGCTATGTTGGAAAGTGCAATTATCAATCTTGATCGGATATTTTTCAATACCTATTTTGCTGCAATTATAAAGCAATATTCCATAATCCTCACTTTGAAGAAGGTCGAAAGTGCAATTACTTATCTTTCCACCGGCTGTGTTGATTTTTATTCCCATATCAAAATCAGTTACTGAACTTGTATTATTACCTTCAAAACTGCAATTAGATATTTCGAGATATTGACTATTCCCCAAAATATTTATACCTGTATGACAAGTGTTAAAACTACTGGAAAGAATATTAACTTTAGAATTTTTGGCTAATGATATATCAAATCCTGTTTTCAAATTAATGCATTGAATATTTTCGAATTGTAGAAGAGTCTGGCTCTGTGCTCCAAGACCAGGTATCGATAGAACTCCTGTTCCCAAAGTAGCACCTGGCATTGTTTCTATGGATATTTTTGCTATACTATTACCTACAAAGATATCGTTTGTTCCAGCATTTACAACATTGATCCCAACGCCATTTTCAGGTACTTTGATAAGAAGACCTAGCATATTCTGCAGATTTAAATTGGTGTTATTATGAGCAATAAGACCTGTCTTACAGTTACTAATGACAGTGCTCGTATTAGGAGTTGTATTCACAATGCTAACTATACCTCTATACTCAATTCCTGTTTCTGCACTATAAATGTTACAATCATCCAAATTAGCATATCCGTTATTATCAACATAAATCCCGGCCCATCTTGAATTAGCTATTCCGGAAAAATCTGTTTTAGAAGCGATAAGTGATCCTGACTGGATTTCGATGCCACTACCTTCAACAAATTGAACAACTTTTCTGGAAATCGAACTATTACTTGGGGAGATAAGTATTCTTCCTGAGTTTGTAACAAGTATTTTTGCATTTTGACATAAGGTAACATTATCTCCAATTGTTAAATCACACCCTGATACTGTCAGATTTTTGTTGATTACTCTGTTACTGATGGTTGTATTTGCAGTAATTGTTTCAGATAAAATGGTGTCTAATTTCATCAAGCTTCCATCTCCTGCATCAATAGGAAAAGAACATGAATATTGGTAGTTAGGTCTTTGATCAGTTCGGTAAAATTCATACTCATTTCCGGTATATTGATCAATCATAGCATAATTGTTCAACTCGGAATTACTATTCAGAAAAACAGTTACCGTTTGAGGATCTGCAGTTGCAAATGCAATATCGGGGTCTTTCGCTAAATTCCAATCAGGTGACAGTGTTCTGGCAAAATGTACCGGATCTGAATATGCTCTTGGATCAGTGTATGCATACTTCAAAAAATTTGTCCTGTGATTTACTAACATCAAATAAGCTTCACGATTAATTGCATTATTAACTGCTTTAGTATATAAAGTACAATCCACGTACCCGGCATAAGTCTCATCATAATCACTATGCCCGCCCAAATTATCTGTAGCATTGACTGTAATATTAGTGATAGATCCAAATGTTGCCGGATAACTTACACTCTGATCCACTATAGTTTTGGCATTGTCTCCATTCCAGGTATCAAGATTCTTGATAATTTTTCCGATACAGGCTATCTCTGCATTAGCATGTTTGACAGCATCGTACTGCAAGCCCGTTTCCCAAGCTCCACTATAATCTGGATACCCAGCCTTGTTCACCAGTCCTTTCAAAAAACCATCTTGTGCATTACCCATAAAGCCATTGAAAGTGAATGACAATATTCCGTCTGCTCCATAACACAGAGGAAGATAATTGAGTACTTTTATGGTTGCCACGGGTGGATATAACCAATATCCCCACTTGGGACTTGTGGTGTTTAATCCTATAACCGCACCAAAATTTTGTACCGCAGGATAGAATCTCATTCCTTTACTCAAACACAAATTTTTGTTAGATCTGTAATTCGCTGTTGTCCTGGCCAAACCTACCTGAAAAACTGATGTTGCGGGAGCAGCCGGGAAATAATTCCACTGGTTGAAGGGAGTCATTATATCAGTGTTCGGACTCAGTGGATAACGATCAGAGATAATTGTTTTTTCATTCTTTACAAAATGATCATACAATATTTGATGATTATAATCTCCATATAAATATGCATCTGATGTCCATTCATAACTGGGACTGACTGCACTCGTCACAGAAGGCTTTCCCACACTCTGAAGTCTGGCATTGATCAAGCCAATTGCAGCAAAATTAGGTGCAGTCGGCTCATCATATCCCAATGTGCCAATTTCATTAGCACTAAATAAAGTGCCTTCAATTTGATTATTATATACACCTGCATCCAAATCACGATAAACATTATCTTCTATTGTAATGCAGTCAATGTCAAATGATCCTCTGTTATAATAGTAGATTACCGGAGTACTATAATTCATCCTGCCACCCCAGCTTAATATAGCCTGCCCGTCATTCGGATAAACGGGAGGCCCAACTTTTGCTGTTGATCTGAACATGTCTGCAGACACCTTGAATTTGTACTCATGCCATTGATCTTCAGGATTGCTTGGGTCCAATGGGCGATTTAAATCTGCACTGGAAAGGATGTTCGAAGCATACAGATTTTGCTCGCATGATTCTAATGGAACTTCATACATGTTTGAATCATTCAGCAAAACTTTAAATCCCAGTCTGATCACGGGCTCAGTATCATTGCCATCCAAAGAAGTACGATTGAATCTGATCTTAAAGCTGATAAAATAGGTTTCTACCATGTCGCCAAGATAGATTTGATGGGTTAAATATTGTTTTAAAGTATCAGGATCATCATAACTCTTTTGCCTCATATCTCTAATTAGGTATCCCATTGCATTGGGATCTCCATCTACAGTACCAACTTTCTTTGCACAATTGATGTAATGCCAAGAATCAAGTGAAGGCAAAGAGTTTTCTGGCCTATACACATTTATTGCCGGGTCTGTGACCATGCCATAAAACCAGACTTCCTTAGGCCAACCATCCGGAAGCTCTAAGGGAACTTCATAGTTAGCATGATGTGAAAATGGAGCAAAAGTTGCAGGGTTATACTTACAGTATTCTGCTTCATAAACATAGTGATTTGCTCTTGTCAATTCGTGAATCAACCCTCTGTTTACACCATTGGCGGTGCCATTATAATCCCTGCCAATGTAATCCAGTTTGTAAATATCCAATACTCCGGGATCAAAAGCATTTTCCATTATACAATTAAAATTAGCATTTTTTATAAGTGGTAACAAATTTGGATCATTATCATTACAATATGCTCCAATGAGAAAATCATCAGAGTATAAGCCAAATAAGACCGAAGTCATTACTATCGATGCCATAATTAGCAATATCTTTAGTTTCATATTTTCTCCATAAAATTCTTTTTTGTAGTTTGGAATGGTTCACACACCCTTCCAAAGTTTATGTTGAACGCAAAATTTGAATATTTTACTTCAAAACCTTTATTTGATCTCTCAAAAAATCAGTACTATCCTGTAATGTGTGTTATCTTGATTCAAAAGGTAGTAATCTCTTTCATTCTTGAACTATAGATGTAGGATTATCAATTGCTAATGTACTATTAACAAACCAGCTAAAATCCTCTCCCACACTAACAATCATTCCTGTCTATCTTATCAGAGTAACTTTTTTCATATCCAGAAGAACATTATTTTGGGTTAATTTACAGAAGTATATGCCTGAGGCTAAAATATCTGTTTTCCAACTGAATTTCCTGTCTTTTATTTCAATGACTTTCACCCTTTCACCCTTAACATTATAGATCGACATTTTCATATCTTTTTGGGGAGGTTCTTTCAAATTGAAATTCAGTACGGGATTAAAGGGATTGGGATATGTGCTAAACTCAGAGACATTAACTGGTGCAGTATTATCTTCAATACCCTGGGTTGTCTCATGTAATTGGGAACTACCCAGATAGATAAAGATTTTACCCGGAAAATACTCTTCATCAATACCCGGGGCACTAACTGCCAAATCGTCATATCCATCATTATTATAATCTCCACAAGTAATCCCTAAACCAAAATTAGCATCCCAATTCGCAGGATTTTCTAAAATGAGATCACAACTGCCATTCCCTCCTCCAAGATACAAATAAACTCTGCCACTGTAGTTTTCAAACCATGGAAGTCCTATAGCGATATCTGATTTTCCATCATTGTTCAAATCACCATAACCAAGAAATTGTTCAGTTACAAAACCGTAGTATTCCAGAAAGGTACTTGGGTGTAATGGCATAGGATCCCAGCTTAACCAAATTCCTGCACCTTCATAGTTTGAACAGGTTCCGATAAAATCCTCATATCCGTCTCCGTTCCAGTCTCCGCATCTGAATCCTGTGTATGAATTCAGATAATTCACATTAACATAGTCATTAAGCACTAAGTCCGGAATTGAATCGATTTCTGTACTGCCATAATATAAGTACATGTTATGAGTGTATCCTGTTATATCAGGAGGATATCCAATAATAAAATCATCTTTACCGTCCAAATTGACATCACCTACTCCGTTAATATCAGTTCCAACACTTTGCGTAAATGATTGCATGCAGAGATAATTCAATATCCATTCATTTCCATAAAGCAAGTAATAATCATATTCCAGCATACTTGGCACAGAATTAAGATCTTTGCAGATTATTACTCCTGCATCATTTAATCCGTCTCCATTTATATCACCCAGATTTTTTATGTAAGGCATTTGGCTCTGATTAAAATGATAAGGTAAAGGAATCTGAATTTCCGGTACAATGTTCCCAATGTTATTACCTAATAAAACATCAATATAACCTAACCAGTAATCATCATTTACTTTATGACTGTGGTGAAATCCCAATTCCTCACAACCATCTCCATTCATATCACCCAGATTTACGATGTAATCTCCTATGGCAGAAAAACCCGGAACAGATTCAATAACAATATTTGCTGTATCTGGTAATCCTGTCTCTGTACCAAAGAAAAACCAGATTTTGCTTGCGGACCAACTACCACTACCGGTATTTACTGAAGGCACACTTGTTATCAGATCATCAAATCCGTCTCCATTGAAATCCATTGTTATAACTCTCCAACCGAATTCCTGTCCGTTGAATTCCCCGGTATATGTTTTGTAGAGATGCATGTGATTGTTTTGGGCTGAGATAGAACAAATTCCCATCATCAGAATTCCCATTATTAGAAATACTTTTATACTTTTTATTTGAACAGACATAAAAACCTCCACTTCTGTTTGGTTAGAGATAACAGATAAGAATTATGTGTATAAGCAGTAACCTATACTTGTTCCTTTTCTCTTATTCTTCTAATACTCAATCAAGAATAACAAATTTATCCATAATCAATCTTTATCATGACAGCCTCCTTGGCAAGAAAATAAAGAAAAATTGTGAATTGTAAATTGTGAATGGTGAATTTCGGGAAAGGAGATGAGAAAAAATAAGAGTGAAGAGATAAAAGATAAATTGAGTGTAATGTATTTAATGAGAGTTTTAGATTTTTGAGAGTGATTTTTATGTAAGAGTAAAGCGTTGAAAGATAATGAATTACCTGAAAACGGGGGGGGGGTAATTAATTATTAATTTATAATTATTAATGATTAATTGAGAGAGCGGGGAGAAGGGAGCAAATTGAAAATTGACAGTTGACCATTGACAATTAGAGAAAGAAGCTGAAGAGAAGTTCAAGATTTTGGACAGAATAATACTGGTCCCAGTAAATGGCATCACATAGCCATAATAATCCTTCATAACTCTTTGCTCCAAATCTTTTTTCGATGGTGCAAATTTAATGAAGTATCTTTTCTATAGTCAAGATAAATCTGAGTTTATTTTTTCACTAAGTTAATTGTGCTATGGTTTAAGTCTTCAGTTGCAGAAGTTTACCATATTGAAAATAATTCATAAATTCAGAATTAAAGTGTACAACAATGACTCCAAAACCATCTTTTGAAATTGTAACGAAGGGATTTAGACTATTCCTAATCCTATCATCAAACAATCCTAAGAATCCTAATTCAGACAAAAAAAGTAAACAAGCAAGTCCATCAATAATGAATAAGAAACCAGTCTAAAGTCTCGTTATACTGGGCAGTATTTAATTATAAATTATCAATTATTAATGAGAAATAGGAATTTGTTGAAACCTGCAGGCAAGTAGTAGGTTGCTAGAGATATGCTTGAGGGGAAAATAGCATGACTTTCCCAATGTCCAGTCCTAAAATAGTGGACTCAGATTTTGATAGCTTTAATTGACACATCTGCCATACACATATCTTTCCGATCTGTGACCATCCGCCTGATCAGCGTCATCCGCGTTCTATTAAGCGTCCTTTTCAACTTTCAACTCTCAACTCTCAACTAACCCGCCGCTCTCTCCTCCCTTGGTGTTCAAACAGTATTTATTACTGTTTAATATCAGCCGAAAATCATCCTCAGATCTCTTCTCTGTCCGTGTTCGTCACTGTAAGTCTGTGTAAGTCCGTGTTCCTAAAGCATTCTTATTCCCCTGCGACTATCACCTGACGCCTATTTCACCTGTAACTTTTTCCCCTCAAAGCAGTTATCATAGTAAAAAGGAGATAATTTAGGCTATTATGAAGGTGTTTTTCGAAGAAGGACAATGCTCTTTCCCCAAAGGCGGGAAGAAAGACGGGATAATCTTCTGTTATTTCAGGCAAAGAGACATTTGTCTGGGCAGAAGATACATCTCAATTCCACTTTTACCGCAAAACACCAAAATCATCAGCATGGGAAAAATAACTCTTTCCATCTGGCAGAACCTGCCTCTCTGCTTCAAACATGATTTATCCGTTTATGCCAGGCTATACAAGGCTGAATATCCCGATCTTCGCCGGAAACATCTGAATTCTTATGGGATCTTCCTGAAAATCATCCATAAAATCGACAGGTTTTACCAGTTTTCCAAGCTGGAAGACACTTCCTACAGTATGTATGCTCTGCTTTACGGACATCTATCTGTGGCAGATTTTATCAGAATTGGCTACCTGCCTCAGGTCAGAAAGGGCTATATACTCACTGCCAGAATATTGTCTGTGGAAACGATATTTCCGCTTATACCATCAATCCTGCTGCCTGAACAAGCAATACTCAATCTGAACATACACTCAAAACCAGGGTAGAATAGAGTTTGTAAGTGTCAGGCGTCAGTCGTCAGGCATCAGTGGGGATTGAAATCTTTCTTGGGAGAAGAGCCTGCCAGGCTCTTTAAAATAATGACGCAGGCTGCGTCATCTCCCAGGGGAAAGATCGGGAACGATTAGTAAACATTCCTCAGATTCTACGTAGAACCTGCCTTTATAGGCTGCCCAAAGAAGAACCAAACTTTTAATCGGGATGCTTTTTCGTAAGAGCGAACCTGTGTGTTCGCCCATTTAAATTGTTTGACTTGTCGGACGTGTCAGACATGTCAAGAATCAGGTGAATGTTAATTTTTATTGACTCAAAGACATTAATTAGTTTTATTATACGAATGCAGGTTTAATATTGTGATACGGAGGTTATCATGAATAGATTGATCCCTGATATGATAGTTCAGGCAGTAAAGACAGGAATAAATGATGGGGTATTAACGGGAAGTGTTTTGTTTCTGGATATTAAGGGTTTTGCCTCATTGACAGACCAGTTTTTTCAGGAAGGGAAAGAAGGAGCAGAGATCTTATCAGATTCGATCAATAAAGTATTCAGTCTGGTAGTAGGTAAGATCTATGCTTACAACGGTTTTGTAAGTACCTTTGCCGGAGATGCTCTAACTGCCATATTTCCAAAGGAAAATTCTTGTTTATCAGCGTTAGACTGTGCCGGAGAAATAGCGGAGCTTTTTAAAAAGAATAAGAAACAGAAGAATAAATATGCAGATTTCGAATTATCGGCCCGGATAGGTTTGGCTTATGCAGAGATAAAGTGGGGGATTATCGGTTCAGACAAGCAGAAGGCTTTTTATTTTCAAGGAGAAGCCGTCAATGGGAGTGCAGCTGCGGAGAAGCATTGTGAACCGGGGCAGATAGTCATTAATGGGGAGTTTAGGAAAGCTTTGCAGGAAGTAAAAGCAGATAATATTGATATGTTAAATATCGTTGAGGACTATTATCAGGTGAAGCCGTTAAAATATAAAGCAATTGTTAAAGAAGTAATTTGTGAAGATAATCCTGTTTTGCCGGAATTTCAGCCGGAATTATTGTATAAAACAGATTTTAGAGGAGAATTTCGGGAGATCTTGAGTATTTTTGTCAAAATTCCTGAGATTTCAGACAGAGAGGAGCTGAATAGATTTTTAGTCCCAGTACTTGATCTGATGCATCAAGCCGGCGGATATTTGAATTGTCTGGATTTCGGCGATAAAGGAGCATATTGTCTGTTCTTTTTTGGAGCACCTGTTTCGCATGACAACAATTTGAAGCGTTCTTTGGAGTTCATAAAGGGGGTAAAGGAGATTTATCCTCAAGCGATCACAGTCGGGATTAATTCCGGGATGGTGTTGGCGTTTATGAAAGGGAGTAAAGAACAGCAGTCTTATGCGTGTTTCGGGAATACTTTAAATATTGCGGCAAGACTGATGTCGGGAGCAGAAGCAGGGCAGGTGTTGGCAACAGAACAAGTTGTAAAAGGTGGTTCTGAGTATTATCAATTTCAATTATTGGGTGAACGTAAATTAAAGGGGATGCAGGAAGCTGTCGCAGTCTATGAGATGAAAACAGAGAAAAAGGATCAGGCATCAGTTCAGTTCAAGGGTAAATGTGTAGGCCGTCAGGCAGAGTTTGGGCTGTTGGAAGAGTGGTCACGGTCGTTACAGGAAGGTTTTTTTGCAGGGGTTACCTTTATTTACGGGAATGCCGGTATAGGGAAGAGTCGTCTGATATATGAGTTTGCAGAAAGTAAAAAGGATGTAGCACAGATCATCAGCTTACAGGCAGACAGCATCTTCAGGAAGAGTTTCAATCCTTTTACAGAGCAATTCGGGAGATATTTTCATAAGAGAAGTTCTGATGAGCAGTCTGTATTGAAGGAGAAATTTGAAAAGGGTTGGCAGGCCTTGCTTGAGAAGATTGAAGATCAAGAAAAGAATCAGAGTTTGCGACACAGTTTGGAGAAGAACAAGAGTACTTTGGAGGCCTTTTTAGGATTGGAAGTGGAAGATCCATCCTGGGTGGAGTTGTCACCCCAGTTAAAATTTGAGAATACATTGCAGGCTTTAAAAGCTTTTTATAAGTGTTTGAGCAAAATCAAGCCTTTGATCATGGTTATAGAGGATATTCATGTATTGGACAGTGATTCTCTTACGTTTATAAATGTGTTCACACGTGCATTAGAGGATTATCCGATAATGCTTATATGTACCGGAAGGTTTTATGATGATGGTACAAAGCCTGATTTAGCACTGGATATAGATATAACCGGGAACGAAATTATTTTAAAGGAACTGCAGGGCAGTGATACAGAGAAGATGATCGATGATATTTTGCAGGGAAAGCCTGATAAGAAACTGTTGAATTTTATAGAGAATAAAGCTGAAGGAAACCCCTTCTTCACAGAACAATTCTGTTACTATCTCCAGGAGAACAGGATGATCCAGTCTGCTTCATCTGGATTGAGTCTTGCTGCAAAAATGCCTGATATTCCGCCAAATATAAATCAGATCATTATTTCCCGTATTGACCGGTTATCCTTGGAATTGAAGGAAGCTGTGCAGGTCGCGAGTGTTTTAGGGATGGATTTTGATTCTTCGATATTGGAAGCGGTTCTGAATTTATATCAATACCAGACCAAACACACAGTATTGAAAGATGTGTTGGAGAATGGCAGGAATGAGAAGGTCTGGACGATCTTTTCGGAGTTGAAGTACATATTCCAGCATGCTTTATTACGGGAGGCTGCATATGAAATGCAGTTAAGAGGACGACTGAAGGAATTGCACAAACTTGCTGCGGAGTGTTTAGTCAGAGCTTATCCTGACAAAGCAGAGTATTATTCAGAGATAGCCTGGCATTATGAAATGGCAGAATGTTATTCAGAATGTGCTAATTTCTACTTTCTGGCAGGAATTCAGGCGAAAAATGAGTACAAAAATGCATTTACGATAGCGTTTTTACAAAAATATCTAAAATATGGCAAGGATTTGGATAAAAAGAGAGAAGCGATCAAATCCTGTGCAAAGACATTGTTTTTAAACGGCAGATTCAGGGAAGCCTTTGAATTAGTGAACAAAGGGCTGAATAGTTTGAAAAAGAATCCGGATAAGATCTGGGAGGCCAGATTTTTACTTTTGCTGGCTGAAATACAGAGAAAACGTAACAAACCAGGAAAGCAATCTATAGAGCAGGCAATAAAGGTTTTAGGAAGAAGTAAATTACCCGAAGCATTAATTATCAAGTCCGAAGCTTTCGGGCACTTGGGTTCAATTTATGCAGAGGAAAACCAGTTTGAAACTGCGAAGGGATTTTATAAAAAGAGTGCCAAACTTACCAAAATTACCAAAGATATGGGATCATATATCAAGAATTTGAATTTGATGGGAGTTTATCACCGTAACAAAGGCAATATTAAGGAAGCGATCAAAATATTCCATGAGATGGAAAAGGCAGCTTTGGAAGGTAAGGATAAGATGGCCTATGCAACGGCTGTAGGCAATATGGGGTCTTGTTATTTAGCTATGGGGAATATTAAAAATGCCTCTAAATATCTGCAGATGCAGAGACAGATCAGTGAAGAGATCGGTGATTTGCACAGTGAAGCGAGGGCATGTTCCAATCTGGGTGTGATGAATTGTTTTACGAACAATCTGGAAAAGGGACTCGAATTGTTTCAGCATACAAAAGACGTATATTTTGAGTTGGGTGACAAGAGAGATATTGCGGCGATTGCAGGTAATCTCGGAGCTGTGTATTGCAATATGGGTTTCAACGATAAAGGGATATATTATTTTCAGTTAAAGTTAAAACTGGCCAGGCAGTTAAATGATTATGACGGGATGATGAATGCTTTGGGTAATTTAGGCACATTATTGTCGAATGAGGGCTTGGAACCGGCTCTTAAATGTTTGAGAGAAATTGAAGAAATATCCAGGAAGCATGGGAAATCTGATTCGGCACAATCAGTGTACACGCATTATGCATCTCTTTATAAAGAGTATGCAATGTGGGACAAGGCCTTGGAGTACGGATTGAAAGCACTTAGGATCTACCGGAAAAGTGGAGACAGTTATCAATTGGCAGAGATTCTGCTCGATTTAGCTAAGATCTTATACAATAAACATAAGTATAAAAGAGGGATGAAATATGCCAAGGAAGGATTGGAATTAGCGATAAATATAGGGAAAAGGAACATTGAGTTTGAGTGTCAGGCCCAGATATTTGAGATAGAATTTGATACATGTAAGAATCAAAAACAGAGGCTGGAAATAGCAGAAAGGTGTGAGAGGCTGATCGACAGTTATGAGGAGCTGGATGGCAAAGGCAGACTGTGTGTATCGTTATGGTATGGCACTTTACGGGAAGACATCAGACTGCGGGGGATTCAGTATCTTGATGAGCTGATGGAGAAATATCCGAGTCCGCAGTATCAGATCTTCCGGGATTTTCTGGCGAAGGGAAAAACGTGATTCAGTCGGCAGTGGGAACTTGCAAAGCAAGTGGAGACAAGAGATAAAGGGAGATAAAATGATAAAAGAACCGGAATATAATAACTGTTTTATGTGCGGGAAAGACAATCCTTTCGGGTTACAGTTGAAGTTTTCCTATTCGGAAGAGGAAACCTGGGCAGACTGGGTACCGGAGCGAAAGTATGAGGGTTATGATGAAGTACTGCATGGTGGGATAATTGCAGCATTGTTGGATGAAGTCATGGCGAAAGATATATTGATCAGAGGGATAACGGCAGTGACCACAGATTTGAATGTAAAATATAGAAAGGCGATCAAGATCGGAGAATCAATCCGGATAAAGGGAAGAATTACCCAGGATAAGGGGAGAGTTGTTCTTTGCACAGCTGAGATAGTATCTTCAGAAGGAGTTTTGAAGGTCACGGGCACCGCGACATATTTTGTTTTAAAGAGAAGTAACTGATGAGATAACACCCCCAAGGTACCAATCAGTTGGCAGTGGGCAGTTGGCGGTTGAAACATAAATAAAAAAATAAAGCTTGCCAAAATATTAACCTTAGTAGAATTTTAGCATTGTAATTGTTACTTAATTCTGGAGGAAATATGAAAATGAGTTTTATTGTTATTGTAGTACTGTTATTCAGTTCAATGTTGTTTTCTGACGAGGTGAATTTACAAGCTGCCCAACCTTTATTTAAGCTCTGTGGAAGCGGAAGTGATTATTATGAACTGGAGTTTAACTTATCCTCTTTTCAGACTGAAGATATTGTAGCAAATGGTAAGAATTATACGAAGATCAGTCATCCTGAAGCTGGATATTTACAAAGCAAAGGCATGGCAGAACTGCCTGTATTTGGAACAATGCTGGCCATACCGCCTCAGGCAGAGGTAAGTTATCAGATCATTTCAGAACAGAAGCAGGTTTTCAACAATTACAAAGTGTATCCTGTCCAGGACGAAAAGAGTACAGCCTTTATTCTCAAAGACAATTATAAAAGCAACACCACCTATCCTGGTGAGTCGATAAAGCTGGATGCAAGTCAGACTATTCGTAATTATCATGTTTTAAATATAAAGATACAGCCTTTTTCCTATAATGGCTTTAAGCAGGAATTAAGTATCAGCAAGCAGATAAAAATCAGAGTAACTTATACCAATCCGACTCAGTTAAGTTCTTTTAATCTACAACCAAAGTTATCCAGGAGTTTTGAGAGAGTATATGAGAAGTTATTCCTGAATTATGCAGAGATTCGGGATGCATCACCTGTTTATCAGAAGCCTTGTATTTTGATGATCTATAGAGAGAATGCTGCGACAATGGGTAGTATAAATCGGCTTGTACAATGGAAAAAAGAGAAAGGCTATGAAGTGCATACAGCTACGACCCAGGCTATTGGGCCATCAGCCTCTGCTATCAAATCGTATATTATGAATGCCTATACCCAATGGGAGAATCCTCCCGAATATGTGGTTTTGATCGGGACAAAGTATCCCTCATCCGGGGTTGAGTCCTTCTTATATCCTAATCCTGAAGATGGAGAGTTTAATACTGACTACAGTTATTCTTTAATGGATAATGATAATTTACCAGATGTTTTTCTAGGAAGGTTGGCTTTTGGAGATTTAAATCAATTGAGTATTATTGTAGATAAAATCTTTTTGTCGGAAAAAGAACTGAATTTGAACAATATGAGTTTTTATGATAATTATTTGTTGGCAGGTGATTTGAGGGCTGCTATGTCGGTAGTAGATGTAAACAGATCAGTTAAAAGAGTTATTGAAAATCATAATCCTGAAGCAGTCATCCATGAATTTATTTTTGATACTGATGATGTAAGTAATCAAATAAGTAACGTTATTGATCAGGGGTGTTTATATCTGAGTTATCGCGGTAATGGTGGAACTATGGGTGGTTTCGCATCTGAAATCAGTACTCTGGTAAATTATAATAAGCTGAACTATGGTATTCTGATGACAGTTCTTTCCAGTACCCTGAACTATGGTACTTGTGAAAGTTATTTAACAGCACATAACACAGGCGGACCAACCGGTGGATTTTCTGCCATAGGAATGACAAATACCACACATACTTCTTATGCGAATTTTTTGAGTCAGGCTTTAATGTCAGGGATGATGCAGAAGGATTTGGCAAATTGGGGAGAAGCGGTATTGTATGCCAAAGCTTGTTTTTTTGCTGCTTATGATGGAGCTGATGACCATGCTGCTTTTCTGGAGAGTCTTTACGGTTGTCATTTGATTGGAGATCCCAGTATGGATGTAATCACTATGGCACCGGATTCTATGCATATAAGTTATCCGGCACAGATCAATCAGGGAGAAGGTCTGGTTTTATTTACAGTAAGAGATCAGAATAATCAACCGCTTAGGGATGCCTGGGTGTCTTTACTGAGTGATTCTACAGTATGCACATCAGGATTGACAGATGCCTCCGGGATCTTCAGAGCTGTGTTGCCCACAGATTATCACGGTTGGGTGAAGATGGCTGTTACGAAACAGGATTTTATTCCGATTATAGATTCTCTGGAAATTTCAGCAGCGGGTGCATTGATTTATCAGGCAGTAAGTATAGATGATGATCAGAGTAATGGAACTTCTGGTAACAATAATCATGAGCTGAATCCGGGAGAAGAGATAGATCTGCGGATATCTCTGAGGAACACTTTGCCGGTGATGGCCGAAGAAATAACACTGACAGTTGAGGTGAATAATCCTTATATTCACTTAAATAATAACATTCTGCAATTCCCTCAGGCAGGAGCAGGAGCGATCGTGGAGTCGGAGAATCCGATCAGACTGATAATTCTGCAGGGATGTCCGGATAATCAGGAAATACTGCTGAATCTGCATATCACAACAGATCAGGGTAGTTGGGATAAAGTATGCCGTTTAGTTGTAAAGGGCCTTGACATAGAGGTTATGGGAGTTCTGACAGGTGGTACAGTAGGTCATTACCTTGCTTCAGGCGAACCGGGAAGCTTAATTGTATCCATCAAGAATATGGGAACTCTTCCCATTAACGATGTGTATGGAATCCTATCCTGTACAGATTCTCGCGTCAGTATTCAGGATTCAATAGCCTTTTTCAATGATTTACAACCGGATGAACAACTCAATAATGTGAATGATCCTTATGTTTTGAGCTTGAGCACGATGGTTTTACCTGGAGAAGAACTGGAATTTGTTTTAAGATTTGTTAATTTAGATGGATACTCAGAGCAGGAAACTTTTAGTATTCCTGTTGATGGCTCACAGGCGGATGTTCCTACCGGTCCCGATAGTTATGGGTACATTTGTTATAATAATAACGATAACAGTTCATATACTGATAATTTGTACAATTGGTATGAACTGGTTGGTACAGGAGCAACTGTATTGAATTTATCCGACCCCGGAAATAATACTGACCAGACAGTAGTGGTGGATTTGCCTTTTACTTTCACTTTTTATGGGGTGGATTATGCTCAGATCAGTATTTGTAGTAACGGCTGGATCAGCCCGGGAGTGACAAACCAGACAACCTTCAGGAATTATCCATTGCCCAGTCCTGCTATGCCGATACCTTTGATCGCACCTTTTTGGACGGATTTATGGGTAGCTGGTGGTCATGTTTTAACTTATTATGATCAGAATCAGCATGCTTTTATTGTGCAGTGGGAGGATGTTAACTATAGTGGACCTTCTGAAGATGTTACTTTTGAAGCAATACTTTACGATTCGGCTTACAATCCGACTTCGACAGGAGACAGCAGAATCAAGTTCCAGTATGAAGATCTGCAGATGGTCACTAATTATTCCAATTATTATCATCGGGTAGCACCTACGATCGGGATTCAGAATGCAGACTTCAGCAGTGGTCTGCAGTATTGCTATGATTTGGAATATGATGGATCTGCACAGCCAATCAGTTCGGGAAGTGCACTTAGTTTGACTACGATCGATAAAACAGATGGATTGAATAACCTGTTTGTTGATCAGGTGATTGTTGATAATTCAGTGACTGAAAATTGCCTTTATCCTGGTTCGACGGTCGATTTGTCCGTTAGTTTTCACAATTTGGGAATGACTCCAATGGGTTTTTTGAATGCCACTTTGATTAATACAAGCACTGACATAACCGTTGTAAATGGTACTACAATATATCAAGATCTGAATCCTAATACAAATGTTTTCGGGAACACACCATTCACCATTCATGTCAGTCCCGATGCCGTTACTTCAATGCAGACTTTTACCATTCATTTGCAATCCGGTACTGACAGTTATGATTTTAATTTTTCTTTACAAGTGAAAAGACCTGAGATTTATCTTCATTCAATAATTATGAGAGAAATTGAGGGAGATGATGATCTTTGTCTTGATCCGGGCGAGTTAATTCATCTGGGGATAAGTGTCAGGAATGCTATAGATTTCTGGGCTGAAGATATTCAGCTGGATGTCAGTACTGAGAATCAGGACATAGCATTTTTAGCACCACACATGGATTATGGGAAAATGGCATTTGGTATGATACAACAGCAGGTATTTCCCTTAACAATTTCCAATACTGTTCCTGTACCATCAGTAATTCCTGTGATAGCAGTAGTAACCTCGCATGGAGCAATTATCGATACACTTAATTTCAACCTGAATGTAGGGGATCCATTTGCTTCTTTTTCAGATAATTTCGATGTCTTGAATGAAGAATACTGGTCTTTTATTTCAGGTCCCTTAATGGGTGTTTGGAATTTGTTTGATTCCAATTATGCAGGAGGGCAGACACCGGAATTGAAATTTACCGGTGGAGTTAATAATCTGATAAACAGAGCTATGACAATACCTCTTTACTTTAATAATTACAGTCCTATTATAATTGAATTTAATCATAGTGCAATGGTACCTGTTGGAACGCCAAACTATACTCTTGCTCTGGAGAGGAAAACGGTTAATGGCGGTTGGGTCAGTCTCTGGAATTATAACAGTGCAACTTCGTATCAAAATATGCACACAGAGGTAATAGTTCCTGATACTCAGCCATATAACAGCGTGCAATTTGCCTGGAAAGTAGTAACCTCCGCTCCTGATCTTGTGATTTATTTGGACAATATCCGCATAAATTCTCAGACCCAGCCAAGTGCAAAACTGAACGGATTGCTTAGTTTCAGCAGTGTGCAGGGTGATCTGAATAAGGCGTTGATTCTGGTGGATGGAAGCTCTACACAACCGGATGAAATAGGAAATTTTGAAATGATTCTGCCTCCTGCAGATTATCAGAGTCTAAGAACAATTTTCCCGGGATTTTATGCAGATAGGTACGATAATTTGACTTTACAGCCGGGAAGTGATCAGATATATAATTTCACTATGAATCACTTCAATACACCGCAAGCTTTGAGTCTGGTGAATAATGATTATACTGTGAATCTGAGCTGGCAGGCTCCTGTCCAACAGGCACAGACCAGACAGCAGTCACACAAGAAGGTATCCGGTTCGAATCTCAGGCCGGATCTGGTACAATACAAAATCTATAGAAAAACCAACAGCAGTGAATTTGAGTACATTGCTGAAACAACCGGTTTAAATTATACAACTACTTTGTACAATACAGGTGCATACAAATTTAAAGTAACAGCAGAGTATGAGGAGGGTGAGAGCGATTTCTCAAATGAGGTTATGCTTAATTTGAGCAATAGTGCACCGATCGTGAATAGTCAGAGTCCAGTTGAGGATTCGGTAGCCTGCAGTGCAGGGGATAATCTGACTTTCAGTGTGGATGTTATCGAGCCGGATTCGACAGAAGTACAGTATGAATGGTTTGTGAATGATATACCTATGAATAATAACAATGAGATATTCAATTACACATTTACGGAATCAGGGATTTACAGTGTCAAAGTAGCAATTTCAGATGAGATCATCACCCAGATTAGGGAGTGGACTGTTTATGCAGCCTTGGGCACTGGAGATGTGACAGAGCTCTATCAGAATAAACTTTATCAGAATAGTCCGAATCCTTTCAATCCTTCGACTACGATCAGATTCGAATTGAAAGAACCCGGAAAAGTAAAACTGGATATATATAATATTAAGGGACAGTTGGTCAAGAACTTGCAGAATGAAGTAAAGGGAAGAGGGTTACATTCTGTGGTTTGGAATGGTAAAGACAGCAAAGGCAGGAATGTAAGTTCTGGATTGTATTTCTACCGGATCCAGGCCAAAGGATTTAGTAAGATTAATAAGTGCTTGCTGCTGAAATAGTGGGAATAATCGACGTCTCGTCGATTCAAAAGGCAGAAGTTAATTACTAATTATTAATTATTAATGGTAGAACTGAAATATTGAGATGTACTGGTGTGGATAGGGGAATGGTGATGGTGTAAGAACAACCCATCCCTGGCCTTCTATTCAAATGGAAGCACTGAATCTTGTGCTTTTCTTGGGAGATTGGGCAGCTTGCCCAATTAAAGCGTCAAGCAATGGAAATGATTCTTTTCGGAATTATTTACAGGGATAGACAGGATCGTAATATCTGACTTTATAAGGGTTTTGCCTGCAAAGACGAAGCTCTTATTATAATTGTTACCAACCGACGAGACGTCGGTTATTCCCATTTAGATATTACTTCGAAACATATGGGGTACGTTCGATAATTTTCAGATCATTATCGTAGTAAATATGAGAGGGTGCCTGATAAGATTCGTACGTTTTTTGGACACCGCCGCATTTAAATTCAGAAGGAGGGAAGATTTTTTTATTAATTTCCACATAGGATTCCAGAATGATCTGTTTTTTATTTGCTAATTCCCGGGAGAGAATTTCTTCCATCATTTTTAATTTGCTTTCGATCTTTTGTTTTTCCTGGATAGCTCCAATAATTTTATCTTTAACCTGCTTCGCGAATTCTTTGATAGTCTGGTACAAGTTAGCGGCATTAAGGTCAATATTATAAGTTTCTTTGTATTGAGCAGCCATATCGGTGAGAGATTCCTGGAGTTTGTTAACAGTATCCTGCAGGTTATCTATTTTTGTAAAGAGAACACGGTCATGTCCAAAGTAGATGACAGATTTAACTCCGACTTCATTACCAACGGTGGGGCACATGAGAGTTTTTTTAACTTTTATTTCTCCACCGGTGATAGCTCCTCTTTCGTTCAGGTTGATCCCATGACCGAAGATAACGATTTTATCGAAGCATTCCACATCGGCATCCAGAATAAAGCGTTGAACATTGAGCATGCCTTTGCAGCTAATGGTGGCATTTTCGATGAACTTAATTGTCAGATTACCGCCACAGACGATCTTAGTATTTGATCCTGTAACACCGCCCTGGACATAAATATCTCCACCGGACTCAATATAGCAATTATCTTCAATAGTACCACCGATCATAATATTTTTTTCGGAAATAACTTTAAATCCTGTACTGACATTACCTTTAATTTCCACATTGATTTTGGTAGTGATATTCCCATTTTCATAGTTTACATCACCACCAATATAAACATTGGGATACACAGAGATCGTATCATGTTTATATTCGACAATTCCTTCTGTAGTACTGACAATTTTCATTTCTTTGGGGGTATCAATTCTCTTTGCTCCGGGACCAGGTTTGATAATCAGATCACGGGGTTGTTTGGAGGGGACTTTGTTGCCCATTAAATCTTCACCATCGACGCCTTTGACAGCTAGAGTTTTGACAGCCAAGACCTGATTCAATTCTACGGAGTTGAATTTCTTGATTTCCCGATAATCGATAATACCTTTTTCTGAAACATTATCAACTTTGGTATCTGTGGACATAAGAATTTCGAGTTTTGCATCGGTGCTTATGCCGGGTAATTTTCCTTCTGCAACCAGATAATGTCCATTCAAAGTTGTTTTTGCATCCAGTTTTAAATAGAGGGCATCAATATTATTTTTTTTGCAATAATTATAGATTTCATCTTTACCTGGTTTGATTTCATTTTCCCGGGGTAGATTCATAAAGTAGAGACACATTTTATCTGGGGTAAGGTAGTAGGGTGTTTTTAACATCAGGGTTGTTTCTTTCATATAGACATAACCTGTAGCCCCGGCGATATAAGTCATTTTCGCAGAATCGTATTGTACATTTTCTCCTGCAAAATACTCGAGAGACTGGAATCTGCCCGCCTGAATTTCACCGCCATAAATGTTTGTCCCGTTGATCGGCTCTTCTACTACAACAAGTTTTCCCAGAATATCACCGTTCTTTACAAACCAGAAAGGTAAGGAAGGATTAATATCTGCTATTAAATTGAAATTATTCAGAATGTCTTCGTAAATATTCCATTGAACTTCATCATGCGGATCCACTTTAAAGTTTTGCAGGACGAGTTTGTTGGAGTTCTTTTTGAAGGCTGGTTTGGATTCAGCAACTATCACATCCGGCAGGACAATTTTTTCCCGCATGACTTTACTGACATAGTATTGGATGAGTTTTGGATCATATCCGACATTCACCCCTGATTCATGGAGTTTGCTGATGATGAGATCTGTTGTAACGGGAGTATCCTCATCTATAAACGGGTAGAGCTTCAGAATGGAAGCCATTGCTCCCTGTCCGGATATTTTTATATCAATTTTACCAATTAGATTTTTATTCATTTTGCCCCCCCGACAGCATTACATTTTAAACCTTTCGCCGGTTCCTTTAAAAAGAACATTGATTCGATTAAAAATCTGTTTTAACCGATAGTTCATACTTATAGTAGAATTAGAGCGAACTAATAAATTGTCAAAGAATTTTTTCAGATTTATATAATCAGATCTACGGAAGTAGTTAATATTGTGCAAAACAGTCATAATATAAGCAGAAGTTTCTTCAATTTGTTGCAGAGAAGCCTGATTTTCTTTTTTGGATTTATGTTGTCCGTTCTTGAAAATTTCGTATAAAATTATGGCTACAGACTGAGCCAGATTGAGAGATTGGAAGTGTTCTCCTGTCGGAATATAGCATCTTAAAGGGCATAATTCGGCTTCGGCATCGGTGAGTCCATAAGTCTCCCGGCCGAAAACTAAGGCAGTTTTCAGGTTTGCTGATGATTTCTGTAAATATCCGCCTAATTCATCAGAAGAAAAGTCAGATTTTTTTGTTTTACCGAAACGTCTGGTGAAAAGGATAACCATATCCATACTTTGAAGTGCATCCTTTAAAGTCGGAAAGATTTGGGCATTAGCGAGAATATCTTCTGAGTGTGCGGCAAGATAAAAATCTTCTTTCTCGGGGATTTTACCGACGATGCATAAATTCTCGAAGCCAAAGTTATTCATTACCCGGGATATGGCTCCTACGTTGCCTTTATAAACAGGCTCTACCAGAACTATATGGATATTGGTCATTTTTGACCTAAGAGTAAATTTAGATAGGTCTGCATAGTAGAAACATGTACTCCAAAAGAGAAACCCAATTCGTTAGTTTCCAAATTTGTAATTACACCACAATCCGTAAAATCTTTAAGGATGGTTTGAACCTTATATTTTTCCAGATTATACTTCTTTAAATCTGTTTCCAATCCCAGATAAACTTCATGCCAGGAATCCGGAGTTTGAGTTGTTTTAGTTAAAATCAGGAATCCAATAGCGAGAAATCCTTTTTCTTCATTCTTTTTAATGAGTTTTTGATTGGTTATATAGAGATTTTCGGCAAAAGATTTAAAGAGCCTCAGTAGCAAATCAGGACTAAGAGCCACTGAATTGAGGAAGATTTCATTGGTGAATTGGGCTGTCTTGACATCAGTTCTTGCTATCATTGTAGCTGAGCGTTTCATGTCCATAAATACACCCATTTCACCTATGATAGATCCTTCTTCTGATCTTGTAATACAGAAGGATTTGCCAAAAATATCAGTTTTGCAGACATCAACCTTTCCACTGAGGATGATATAGACGCTGTCAGATCTTTCTCCTTCTTTGACGATAGTCTCACCCTCAATAAAACTTCTGATTTTGGCATATCTCAAAACCAAATTGACAATTTCCTGACTCTGTCTGTTAGGCAAATCAGAGAGAATTTCATATAAATTCAAAGGCATCAAGCATTGTCCTGCAGACTTTTGATCAGGCCTACATAGAAAGAAGCTGCCTGACTTAAGTGTTCGATGGGGCAGGCTTCATTGGGAGCATGAGCATAAACCTCATTACCTGGTCCAAGACCCATACAGGCGATACCATACATACCGGCAATAGCGACACCATTGGTGCTGAAAGTCCATTTATCGATTAAAGGTTTTTTGTTTAAGAGTTCTTCATAAGCATATGCAGCTTTTTTCAAATAAGGTGAATCTTCAGGAAGGGCCCAGGTCGGATAATATTTTTCAGTTGGATAGACTAAGCCGGTGTAAGCTTTTTCTTCGTACATCAAAACTTCCACTTCTGCCTCAGGATATCCTGCTTTTGTGCAGGCATCTTTCACTTCAGCCACAGCACTGTCTTTGGTCTCGCCTAAGGTCAATCTTCTGTCGAGTTGGATACTGGCACCATCCGGAACTGCACATTGGGAAGGGGAGGAGAAGAAGACCTGGGTTGTTGTAACGGTACCTTTGCCCAGGAAAGCATTATCTGTTAATCTTTCGTTCAGTTTTTCGATTTCAAGAGCGATCCGGGAAATCTTGTAGATAGCATTATCTCCTCTCTCCGGAGCAGAACCGTGGCAGGATAAACCTTTGACTTTGATCATGATCTCCATTCTGCCTCTGTGACCACGGTAGATGTTCATATTGGTAGGCTCTGTGATCACAACCAGCTCAGGCTTGATCTTTTCTTCTTTGATGATGTATTGCCAGCAGAGACCATCACAGTCTTCTTCCATGACAGTTCCGGTGAAGTACAGAGTAAAATCTTTTTCCAAACCGAATTCTTTGATCATTTTGCCTGCATAAACCATCGAAGCCATTCCGCCTTCCTGGTCAACAGTCCCACGGCCCCAGACTTTTCCATCTTCAATTTTGGGTGAGAATGGATCAAAGTTCCAGAGATTCAGATCACCGGGATATACTGTATCGATGTGGGCATCAAAAGCAATAATGCGTGGGCCATTGCCGATGCGGCCGATAATGCTGCCAAGTCCGTCTATTTTTATTTCGTCGAAGCCGACTTTTTCCATTTCTTTTTTAATAACCTGGATAACTTCCTTCTCTGTGGTAGAAAAGGAAGGAGTGCGAACCATATCCATGAGGAAATTCGCTGTATCCATCTCCAGTTCTTTTGCTCTTGCTGCTATGTCTTTGTAGCTGATGTTCATAATATTTTCTCCTTTTCCAAATTAAGTTTATTAATATGCACATATATAAATAAGTCAAGAATTTTCTGTCAGACGGATTCAATCTGGTGCTTTTCAGGGATTGTTACCGCGAATTGTGCGAATTAGGCGAATGATAAGAGAACACAGACGAGTACAGGTGTCAGGTTCAGGTGTCAGGCATCAGAGGGAGAATAACGCACCCAAATCCCAACTCTTGACTCATGATTCCAGACTTTCCCTGCTCCCAATTGTCAATTCCCCGCCTACTCTCCCCTTACTATTTGCTTGCGGGTTTCGACAAATTCCCCTTTCCCCCATTAATAATTAAAAATTAATAATTGATAATTGGTGAATACGCTTTGGAACGCTTATTGCTCTTAATGAATGTGTATTTTGTCTTATAAGAAGGAGTTTGATTATGAAAATTATGATGTTGTTACTTTTAAGCTTGGGTTTTTCTTTATTAACTGCTGACTTTACTCTTATACCAAGTATTTTTGATTCTCAGCCCATTTCACAGATTTGCTGGGGTGATTATGACAGTGACGGCCAGATGGATGCTGTAGTCGTAATATCACTGGATAATGTTCCTTCTGTTGTGATACAGCATAATAACAATGGAGTTTATGGACTGGAGTTGCTAACTCTGGAAAGCGGTTTTGTTCCTACCGGTATTGCCTGGGGCGATATGGACAAAGATGGTGATCTGGATCTGGTTGTGGCTGGTTCTTGTCCGGATATGTTGTCCTATATTTACTACAATAATGCTGGTTCCTGGTCTCCGGAACCGTTCTATGTTTACTCCGGCAATAATCAAAAGCCATATTTGTTTGATTATGATAATGATTGTGATCTCGATATAGTTATTCTCAATCGTATAGATGACGAGGATTACTACTCTTCAGTTTACATTATAACTATCAAAAACGAAAATGGATTTACTATCGAGAATTGCATTTCTTCCATAAATGCGTACGAATTGCAGATTTTGGATGTCAACAATGATGGTTACACTGATATTTTTTTCGATCATGGTAAAGATTCTGCCAGTGGCTCAATTTTGTATAACAATGCCGGTACCTTTACTTTGACTGATTTGAACTACTCTAACGGTTATCCGAATGAGCCGGCGATCATGCTCGATTGGTATCATACAGAATCTCCTGACCTGATTTTTTTCAACATATTTTCGATTCTTACATATACCTACTCCGAGCCATATTTTGAAGTTTCGGAGACTTTAAGTTTTATAGGGAGTTATGGCTCACATGCCAAAGACTTGTTTGGCTGTGATTATGATAATGATGGCGAAGAAGAGGTGATCTATAACAGAGTTTTGGAGAGTAATTATATTGTATATGACACAACCCTTTGTGTTCTGGATAAAACAAATGGAGATATGTTTATTTCTTCTTTGAATATTCCTGGTAATAATACTTGTGTTGGTTCTATTGATTTTGATAGTGATACAGACCTTGATTTAATTATGCAGTCACCTGATGGATATTCACATATTTATCAAAATAACTGTACTCAAATCAACCAGTCACCTCAGCCTCCGGCAAATTTGCAGGCAAATCTAATAAATGGTGATCTTGTTTTTACATGGAGTGAAGGCAGTGACACCCAAACTACGGCTCCATCATTGCACTATAATCTCAGGGTGGGATCTTCTCCTGGAGCAAATGATGTGTTCAATTCCAACTCTCTGCCCGATGGTAAACGCCTCATACCTGACAGAGGCAATACTTTGCAGGGACTTACTCATACTCTGAAAAACTTACCAGCCGGTACTTATTACTGGAGTGTTCAGACGATTGATACTCAAAATGCAGCCTCAACTTTTGCCCCGGAACAGGAATTTATCTTGAACAGAGTAAGTACACCAGTCTCCGATCTCAATTCAGGCTTTTGTGCAGCAAGTCCTTATGTCATCCATTTATCATGTGCTACACCGGGAGCTGAAATCCGATATACAACTGATGGATCAGTGCCTATCTCAAGCTCCACATTGTATTCTGATTGTATTAATGTTAATTCCACTATTGATCTGAGAGCTATCGCTTGTTCTAATAATCTTCTGCAAAGCTCTGAACTGCGGGCAATCTATTATTTCAGTCTGATTGAAGAACAGGAGAATCTTTATGAAACCGGATTTTGTTTTCCTCAAATTGTAGATATAGACAGAGATCAGGATTACGATATCATTTACCAGAACAGGTATAATTTGGAGGAAATGTGTCAGTATTCCAACAATTCCGGCGAATTCTCTCTTAGTACTCTTACAGGTTTTCAACCCTACAAATATTTACTGTTGGAAGACATGAACAATGACAACCTTCTTGACCAGATCTTTACGGTTGTATCTGAAGATACTACATACAGTTTTATTGTTTACAATCCTCAGGGAACTCCTACTCCCAACGGCATTATCCCTTTCACAGGGAAACCTTTCCCCATTGATATAAATAATGATGGGAAAAAAGATCTTATCATGATTAAAGAAGAAGAATATAATAAATACGGTAAAGTTGTCCTCAATGAGGACGGTTATTTCCAAATAGTAACTCAAAATCTTAACTATTTGCCCATCTGGGGTGATCTCGTGATCGTTGATATTAATAAAGATGGTCTGATGGACTTTATGGATAGATCTTTCCATCTATTCAAAAATTTGGGAAATAACACTTTTGAACAGACGTTGCTGGTCGGAAATGATGGCTATACTCATAATTCTCAAACTTCTATTGCTGATTTGAATAATGATGGTTCTGATGATATAATTTATGCTTACCAGCATGAGCATAATCCAGGTCGTTTTATAAAAGTACTCCTCAGCAATCCCAATAGTGCCGGACATTTCACCTCAGTTTCTTATCTTGTAGATGATGATTTCTGGCACGGTTTGAATACTGTCGATATGGATAATGACGGGCATACAGAACTTGTTACAACCAGTAATTTAGATCCCTCACCCGGCTATACCTGGGTAAATGATACTTTCCAGGAAGAAACGCTGGTTGATCTTGATCGTAATTGGAATCAGGATCCTATGTGGTTTGACTCAGATAATGACGGAGATCTTGATTGTTTACTTCACTGTAATTACTACTATGGTTATGAATCAGATCTGATCTACCACGAGGATTATGGCATTAACAATACCTCAATCACGAATACACCACCCTCTGTACCTGTTCTGTCTGATCCAACATATACAGACGGGCAGTTAAGATTCAATTGGAACACTGCATCAGATGATCATACATCTCCTCTTTCTCTTACTTATAACATTCGTATCGGCACCACATCCGGGGGCTGTGATATAGTTTCACCTCAGGCAGATCCGGCTACAGGTTTTCCATATTTTCCTCGCAGGGGAAATACTCTGACCAATAATTTCTTTATCCTGAAAGATATGCCGGAAGGCACATATTATTACAGTGTTCAGGCTTTGGATGCTCAGTTCAAAGGCTCACTCTTCTCCACTGAAGGAGTTTTTGAAGCTACCTCTGCCAATGATCCGGTTGCACCTCAAACAACCTTGAACGGGAACTTCCCCAATCCATTCAACCCTACCACCACAATCCAATATGCTTTGCAGAAGGATAGCAAGGTCAGGATCTCAGTTTATAACATCAAGGGACAGTTAGTCAAAGATCTTATTAATGGCACCCAGACAGCCGGGAAACACCAGATCGAATGGAAGGGAGAAGACAGCTCCGGCAGAAAATGCTCTTCCGGAGTCTATTTCTACCGTATGACAACCGATACCTACCAAAAGCAGAAGAAGGCCCTCTTGCTGAAATAAGGGGGACTAGCGTCCAGCTTATATTACAGATATTATACTGGAGGAGATAGATATTCTTATCTCCTCTAATCATATGATACGAACTTAAACCCGGATTGCAAACCTCTATTGCCCAATCCGGGTTAATAGTAATCGATTTCGTTCCTAAAGGTAAAGTTAATTGACAAATCAAAGATCCTGACTACCTTTTACGTATTAGGAAGAGCAAGTAGCAATTAAACCCGGATTGTACAGTAGAGGTATGCAAGCTGGGTCGAAGATCGTGAAGATTGAAGGTTTGCAATCGAACGAGGTTATATAATAAATATATGGTGAGTGAGATTGTAAGTCTTTCAAATTCACTAGCTTCAGCCAGATTATAAAGATCTACTGCACAGTTCGGGTTAAAATTGTGTACCGGGCTTGAAAAAGCAACAGTGATTAACCTGTGTTGATACTGTGGGACTTCCTCTTATTGAATTTGTTTAAAATCCCAATTTTGGATGTTTAAACTGTAATCCATTAGGAGAAACCGGGCTATTCTTCCAGAGAATCCACGCCCTTGAAACCTTTAACTTCATTATTTTGATTAGTTTTATGCTATGGGGGGAATTAGTATGCAAGAGACATTAAGGGATGACTATCCAGGCTTAAGTGAACAGGAAGCACAAAAGAAATTAACTGAAACCGGGTATAACGAATTACCCTCTTCCAAACCCAGGACTATCTGGCTCATTGTTTATGAAGTGATTAAAGAACCCATGTTTTTATTATTAGTAGCATGTGGTGTGCTTTATCTGATCCTGGGAGATTTTCAGGAAGCGGTAATGCTCCTGGGGTTTGTCTTTGTGATCATGGGAATTACATTTTATCAGGAGAGAAAGACAGAACGAGCGCTAGATGCTTTGAAGGATTTATCGAGTCCCCGGGCTTTAGTCATCAGAGATGGAGAACATAAACGCATACCAGGTCGGGATGTAGTAGTCGGGGATTTGATTATTTTAGCAGAAGGAGACAGAGTTCCGGCAGATTCAGCAATTATCAAAACAAACGGTTTTTCTGTAGATGAATCATTATTAACAGGTGAATCTGTACCAGTTCGCAAAAGAGTATGGGACCGGAAAGAGCAATGCGGGCAACCCGGTGGGGAAGACTTACCCTTTATCTTTTCAGGCACCTTGGTTGTGCAGGGGCAGGCCAAGGCCTATGTTTTAGCGATAGGGAGTCAAACCGAATTGGGTAAGATCGGAAAGGAACTTTCGGGAGTTAAAGAAGAAGAAACACGACTTAAGATAGAAACACGGAAACTGGTCAAAACCATTGCTTTGGTTGGATTAGGATTATGTATTTTGGTAGTTGTTTTATACGGAATAACCCGTGGAAACTGGATTCAGGCATTTCTTACGGGGATCACTCTTGCTATGGCAATTCTTCCTGAAGAATTTCCGGTAGTTATGACTGTCTTTCTAGCCTTAGGTGCCTGGAGAATGTCCAAAAAGAATGTTCTAACCAGAAAAGTGACGGCTATTGAAACTCTGGGTACTGCAACTGTTCTATGTACAGATAAAACCGGGACTTTGACATACAACCGTATGGCAGTTAAGCAACTATTTACGGAACATCATTATGTTGATATTATGTCAGAAACGACTGTGGAATATACAGCAGATTTGCAAAATTTGATGAAAACAAATGCACTTGCTTGTAAACAGAACCCCTTTGACCCTATGGAAAGAGCAATTATTAATTCCAACAAGCTTATTAATGGAGAGGAACCAACGAAACTGGAGCTGAAAAGAGAGTATCCAATCTCTAGTGATCTATTGGCAATGGGAAATTTATGGCATGATAAAGAGGCAGATAAGTATATTGTCGCAGTTAAAGGCTCTCCTGAAGCAATAATGAAACTATGTCATCTTCCGGATGATAATATCCAAATCATTGAGAAACAATTGATCACTATGGCTTCGGATGGGTTACGGGTATTGGGAACCGCTGTTGCAGAGATTGAAGAGTCGATGGTCAGGGAACAATTATCTGAGTACAGTTTTACTTTCTCAGGTTTGATCGGTTTGGCAGACCCTCCGCGTGATACAGTACCGGCAGCAGTAAAAGAATGTTATCAGGCCGGGATGAGAATAATCATGATCACAGGTGATTATCCGGGAACAGCTCAGGCTATTGGACGGGATATCGGATTGAAGAATCCCGAGAATATAATAACAGGTCCGGAACTGAACTTATTATCAGATGAAGAATTAACTGCAAGAATCGGGGAAGTTTCCATTTTTGCCAGGATGGTGCCTGAACAGAAGTTAAGAATTGTTATGGCTTTGAAAGCAAGAGGCGATATTGTGGCAATGACTGGTGACGGAGTTAATGATGCTCCGGCTTTAAAGGCTTCTCACATTGGAATTGCTATGGGGGAAAGGGGTACAGATGTGGCTCGTGAAGCTTCTTCCTTAGTTTTGCTGAAAGATGATTTTTCTTCTATAGTTTCTGCAGTGAGGATGGGAAGAAGGATCTATGATAATCTTCAAAAAGCAAGTGCCTACATTTTTTCGATTCATGTACCGATTGCCGGCTTATCTTTGATCCCTGTGTTGGCATTTGATCTGCCTATCATTTTCTGGCCTGTGCATGTTGTTTTTCTGGAACTGATCATTGATCCTGCCTGTTCAATAGTCTTTGAAATGGAAAAGGAAGAAGAGAATATTATGCAGAGACCTCCCAGAGATATCAAACAATCGATGTTTAATTTTAAGATGGTAACCGTCAGTATTTTACAAGGTGTGTCAGTGCTTCTAATTGTAGGGCTGGTTTACTTCCTGGGCTTGAGCAAATTAAGTAATCCTGATGAAGTAAGAGCTTTCACTTTTACAACTCTGGTATTTTCTAATATTGGTTTGATCATCACCAACAGATCATGGACCCAGAATATCTTCCAGATTCTAAGGAAACCCAATCCAGCTATGGTTTGGCTGGTTGCAGGTGTGATAATTCTTGTATTACTGGTGACAAAATTGCCGTATCTAAATAAATTATTCCATTTTGCTCCGTTACATGCCTGGGATTTAGGAATATGTTTTCTGGCAGGATTACTCAGCATTTTCTGGTTTGAAATACTGAAGTATATTAAGAGATGCAGGATAAGAATTAAGGGTTCAAATCAATAATCTCATCGGCAAGAGGAAGAATCTGCTGGCGATGGGTGACCATTATAATGATCCTGTCAGCTTTAGATTGGCAGATGATTTCTGAAATTTCAGTTTCGGTTTGCAGATCCAGAGCCGAAGTAGGTTCATCCAGCAGCCAGATCTTATAATCCCCATAAATAAGGCGGGCCAAACCGATTCTTTGTGCCTGACCAACTGAGATATTCTTCCCTGACTCATCCAAGGGGGTATCTATGCCATTTTCGAGATGCTCAATAAGCTCAGTCAGTTGCACCGAGTTAATAACTTTGTTGAATTTTATGGCATCATAAGCATGGTTGCAGATAATATTCATTTTGAGAGTGTCTTTGAAGATTTCCGTTTGTTGATAGAGAAATCCGATCTTAATACTGGAATTCTGATCCGGGTAATTGATCAAGGGTGCATTATTAATGGCAATTATACCCTGATTGGTCTTTATTCGGCGGGCAATCAGATTTAATAAGGTAGTCTTTCCTCTTCCTGAAGAGCCCTGAATGATGTAGAGTTTGTTAGGATTAAAAGTATAATTGAAATTCTCAAAGAGATAATGCTCATCATCATTGTATTTAAAAGTCAGTTTGGTAATACTAAGGTCAGTCAGGGATTTATCCTCTAAATTATGGTAGAGTTCAAGCTTGTTATTATCCAGAATTTCATCCATTCTTTCCCAAACTGCCTGTTGTTGGACAGCACTGAAATAGTTGGTGATCAAACCATTGATTGCTTGCCAGAGAAAGCCGGGATACATATAAAACATCATGAACTGTTCGAGACTGAGCTTTTTAGTAATAACCATCCAACCACCAATGGAAAACAGCAGTAAAGAGGATAAAAACTGCCCGGATGAGGCTGATAACCAGGCAGAGAAGTAGTTTAAGTTATAAGTTCTGATATATTTATTGATCAGAATCTCTCTTAAATCCATGAATTTAGAAAGAACAAAGGGCATTCTGTGAAGTGTGATATTTGTCTCGGCAGTTTTAATGGTTTCCTGGGTAAACTCACTCACAACTGCATATTGTTCCTGTTGGTTTTTCATGGCAACCTGGATTTTAGGAGAGAAGAATTTAGCGACCCAGGAGGACAGGGGAAACAAAAAAGTGGTTAAGATGGTCATGAAAATATTGGTCTTAAACATGATGATCAGGATCATAATCACAGAGATGGTGCTGACTATAAATTTAACCCAGATATCATAGAAAGAGCCTGTGACCTGTTCTGCGTCGTTGAGAATGCGTTGCTGGTAATAACCGGAACCGTTCTTGTTTCTGGTCAGAACAGGAATCTTGTAGTATCCGGTGATAAGCTTGTTCTGCAGATTTGACAGGCATTTTTGATTACATTTGATTGTCAGAATGTAGAGGTAATATCCGCCCAGCATCCAGTTGAGAATGAGGATTAAGAAGTAGAAGGCATATTTACACAGGGTCATTTTGGTGTCCTGATTAGCGACTGAGGCAGTTGTAATGAACCCGACGATTTTGCTGATCAGCATAGGATACAGATTAGAAGTAATGGTTACGATTAGAGAAATGCACAGTAGCAGCCAGAAGAATTTCAAAGAGATATGATCTTTTTTGATTCTCAAAAATAGCGTAAGTAATTTTTTTAACATAACAACTCCCCTAATTCCAGAACAGAATTTACTTATATGTTTATAATTTAGGAGTATTATTTAAGTCAAGAAATGATTTATACTAACAGCATGAGTTGCTTCGTTGAAGATCGAACACTTGGCGAAGGGGATGTAAAGTATCCCGGAGAATGTCCGGGATACCATTTTTTTCTTTAATCCATATAATCGTAAGGCCAGTTAGTCGGTGTGACAAAGCTTTCCTTGAGTGTTCGGGAATTTGTCCAGCGGAGAAGGTTGAGGAAGCTACCGGCTTTATCATTAGTGCCGGAAGCTCTGCTACCGCCAAAGGGTTGTTGCCCTACAACTGCACCTGTTGGCTTGTCATTGATATAGAAATTTCCGGCAGTGAAGGCCAGTTTTTCGGTCAGATCATCGATCACGAATCTGTCTTTGGCGAAGATAGCACCTGTCAGAGCATAGGGAGATGTTGTATCAACCAGATCCATTGTATTTTCCAGTTCTTCGGGAGCATAGACATAGATGGTTAGAACCGGAGCAAAAATCTCATCTTTCATGGTAATGAAATGCGGATCTTTGGCCACTATAATCGTAGGTTCGATAAAATAACCAACTTCATCTTTGCCTTTTCCACCACAGATGATCTCAGCATCAGAAGAATCTTTTGCAAGCTGGATGTATTTCAAAGTATTTTCATAACTCTTTTTGTCTATCACAGCATTCACAAAATTGTTAGCTTCCAAAACACTGCCAATTTGCAGTCTCTGCATTTCAACGAGAAGCTTTTCTTTCACTTCACTCCAGATCGTATTGGGGATATAAGCTCTTGAACAGGCTGAACATTTCTGTCCCTGATATTCAAAAGACCCCCTGATCAAGGCTGTAACAAGACTGTCAATATCTGCAGATTCGTGGGCTAATATGTAATCCTTTCCACCTGTTTCTCCAACTAACTTGGGATAACTTTTATACGTGGACAAATTATTGGCGACATTTTTCCAGATGGAATTGAATGTTGAGGTTGAACCTGTGAAATGCACACCGGCCAATTCAGGATGTACCAGAGCGATTTCTGCTAATACAGCTCCGCTGCAGGGGATAAAATTGATAACACCCGCGGGTAATCCTGCTTCTTCATATAATTTCATCAGATAGTAATTGGATAAAATTGAAGTTGAGGCTGGTTTCCATAAAGCTACATTTCCCATCATGACAGGAGCAGAGGCAAGATTTGCAGCAATAGCTGTGAAGTTAAACGGAGAAATTGCTACGACAAACCCGTCCAGAGGTCTGTATTCGACTCTGTTCCAGGTACGTGAGGAAGAAATTGGTTGAGATTTGTAGATCTCCTGCATAAAGCTGGCATTGAATCTGAAAAAATCAACAGTTTCGCAAGTCGAGTCAATTTCAGCCTGAAACATGTTTTTAGATTGACCCAGCATGGTCGCAGCATTGAGGATACTGGAGTATTTTGTAGAAATAAGGTCAGCTGCTTTGAGAAAGATGGCGGCTCTTTGATCCCAGGATAGTTTATGCCACTTGTCCTGAGCTTTTAAGGCAGTTTCCACTGCGAGTTCAATTTCCTGTTTTCCAGCTTCATGATAATAACCCAGGATATGCTGGTGATCATGAGGGCAGATAATAGGTTTCTTTTTGCCGGTAAAAATGCTTTTACCACCGATAATGACTGGGATTTCCACCTGTTCAGACATTTGTCTTTGCAGTTCATTATCGAGTTTGATACGTTCCGGTGAACCTTTTAGATAAGATTTTATAGGTTCATTGACAGGGTTTGGGAGATTGATTATCCCATTGTTCATTTTTTCCTCCTTTCCTAATCCGGGAGACTAATTCCTTTCGAAATTAACCCATTGGTCCTGATCCATAGTAACCACCATTATCATTTCAGGTATTACCTTAGGTGTCGGACTTCAGAGATAAGACCAAATTAAGATTTATTGGTTAGATGTCAAGAGAGTAATGGTTTTTGCAGAAAGGTGGGGCGAGAATTAGGAAGGAGGAACAGTATGGACTATATGGACTATATGGACAAGAGGGACAGGAATAATACACAGGGCAGACACACAGGTCTGCCCCTTCACATATCTGTTTTTATCTTAATATCTAAAATCTCTTTTGCCGTTTTTGATATCTGCAAGATGTTTTGAGGTAAATGCTCTGACTTTTTCATTGGTGATATGGGGTACTTCGTTTTGGATAAGAACTTCACCTTTGGCTTTGGTATCCGGGGACGCATAGTCTTCCAGATACTCAGTTAATGTCATTAAAGCATTCGGTTGGCAGCAATTGGCGATCTGACCTGATTTAACGAGGCTCATAAATCTGTCGCCTGTCCGGCCTTCACGGTAGCAGGCTGTACAGAAACTGGGAATCAAGCCCATACTGAGAAGCCAGTTGACTATTTCATCGAGAGTACGCTTATCACTGATATCAAATTGGCGGGAATTATGGTCCTCATCTTCAGGTTCATTATAACCACCAACACTGGTTTTGGAACCGCCACTGAGTTGGGAAACTCCGAGTTTCAACACTTTTTCACGGGTTTTCTGGGATTCACGGGTCGAGATGATCATGCCTGTATAGGGTACAGCGATGCGAAGCACTGCCACGATCTTTTCAAAGATTTCATCCGAGATAGCATTGGTAAAGTTTTGAGCATCAATTTCATCTGCCGGGCAGATTCTTGGTACACTGATTGTATGAGGACCCACACCCTGAGCTGCTTCCAGATGTTCGGCATGCATCAGCATTCCGACAAAGTCATAACGGTACATGTTCAGACCGAATAATACACCGATACCAACATCATCGATCCCCCCTTCCATAGCTCTGTCCATAGCTTCTGTATGCCAGGCATAATTGGCTTTTGGTCCGGTAGGATGTAATTCTTCGTAGCTTTTCTTGTTATAGGTTTCCTGGAAAAGAATGTAAGTACCGATTCCGGCTTCTTTAAGCTTACGGTAGTCTTCGACAGTTGTCGCGGCAATGTTGACGTTTACACGGCGGATCTCGCCGTTTTTGTGTTTAATACTATAGATGGTCTTAATACTTTCTAAAATATACTCGATTGGATTGTTTTTGGGGTCTTCGCCGGCTTCGAGGGCCAGACGTTTATGTCCCATATCCTGCAGAGCAATAACTTCTTTGGCGATCTCTTCCTGAGTCAGTTTCTTGCGGGAGATATGTTTGTTGGCAAATTGATAGGGGCAATATACACAGCCGTTGATGCAGTAATTGGAAAGGTAAAGCGGGGCAAACATGACAATACGGTTGCCATAGAATTTCTGTTTGATTTCCATGGCGAGAGAAGTAAGCTTGGCATTTTCATCTTCGAGGTCACATTCCAGCAGAACTGCAGCTTCCCTGTGGTTGATGCCTTTGAACTGGCGTGCTTTTTCGAGAATACTGTCGATCAGTTCGCGGTTATGTTTGTTCTTATGGGCATATTCAAGAGTGTCCAGGATTTCCTGATCATCAATAAATTCGGTGGCGATTTTTGATTTGCTGTTATACATTTTATACTTCCATTTTATTATTTTCTAAGTTTGCCGGGATTTTGGAATAGACTGTTTTCGTGTTCACATGCGGGAGCATGCCAAGTTTACCCGAAAGAGCACTGATCACATCATTGGGAGCATCAACTACGATACTGATGACCGAGATTTGCCGTTTGGGATAAGGGATACCCATGCGGCCGACAATATAATCACTATATTCGTGAAGAATCGAATTCAATTTATCGATGGAATCTTTATTTTCCACAACGATACCGATCAAAGCGATCCTTGTTTCCATATTTTCATATCTCCTTTTTCGTACAAAAAAAAATCCTTGTACCCCGAAAGGCACAAGGATAGTAATATATTTTCAGGATGGAAGCCGAAGCTGCACCTGATCATTGCACTATTCTCTCGCCTTTATGTTCGGGATAAACCCTGCAAGCAGTACGAAATTTTAATAATCACACATATATCAGGTTTTGCCGTAAGAGAAGATCCCTGTCAGCTTAACCTTTAATGACAAAATAATGCAGGCCGGGAAAAAAACAAGAAAATAATTATTAATTATTAATTATCAATTATTAATGGGGGAGAAGGGAGAGTTGTTGAAACCTGCAGAAAGATTTTAGTTAAACAATTATCGTTGAACCATCTCTGTTTATCTTCATAAGAATATTTTTTCTTGTCAAAGAGGGGGGTTAAAATATGATGAATAACAGGAGGAAGAGATGAGTGCATATGATGTTTTTGCGGAGTATTATGATATTTTCTGGGATTGGAAAGATCTTTTCAGCAAAATAATGGATGGACTTCAGGGGAAATATGGTTTTAAAACTGAGAAGGTATTAGAAATAGCTTGCGGGACTGGAAAGAATCTGGAGTATTTTACGGATTCAACTCTGCTAGCAGGTGTTGATATTTCTGCCAGGATGTTGGATAAAGCACGGGTTAATGTGCCTGCAGGTCAGTTTCATTATGCAAATATGACCGAATTCAATTTAGGTGATAAGTTTGATCTCATCCTTTGTGTTTATGACTCTCTCAATCATTTACTGGAATTCAGTGAATGGGAACAGGTTTTTGTTAGAGTGTCGGCTCATCTCGAAGCCGGAGGTTATTTTGTATTTGATGTGAATACCCCGTTCAAACTTAACTTTGCTCAGAAGCCCAGGTTTATTACGCAGCAGTACCAGAAGGATTACCTGATCATGAAGTATGTAAATTGTGAGGTTAACAAAGCTGAGTGGGATTTAACGTTCATGGTCAATACAGTAGATGAACAATATGAAGCCCGCAGAGTTAAAATTGTGGAGAATTCTTTCGAAAATGAGCAGATCCGGGAAGCTTTGCTAAAACAATTCTCTTCTGTGGAAATGCTCAATGACAAGCTGGAAGAATTAGGAGAAACAGAGTACAGAGTTTATTTCATCTGCAGGAAATAGGTGTTTAACCCGAACTGTGCAGTAGAATCTTCACAATCTGGCTGAAGCTATTTCAGTGAGCAGTGGGTAGTAGGCAATATGCCGGAGAGATTTAAGAGAAAGAGATTTGAAGAACTTACAATCTCACTCACCATATATTTATTATATAAATTGTAAGTCCTCAGTCAACATGATCTTCGACCCAGTTTGCAAACATCTACTGCACAATCCGGGTTTAAGAATTATTGTATAAATATCAATAAGATTATTGACAGACAAAATATAATAATGAAGATTGATAGATTCCTGAAAGATAAAAACGAAAGACTCTCTTCCTATAAAAACGGGCTGACGGTGAGTCAGCCCGGAGTAAGGGTTCTATAATGAGTATTATTTGTTTACTTTATAAGTAATGTCGCCTAATTCGAAGAAATTAACTATTTGATTAGCTGCAGCAATACCTGCATTGATATTGGCTTCTTCGGTTTGAGCACCCATTTTCTTGGGAGTAATAAAGATTCTGCCAGCATATTTTTCTTCTAAAACTGCTTTGCATTCAGGAGCAACATCAGTAGCATAAGCAAAACCGGATTTCTCTGCCATGATTTTAAGTAAAGATTCTTCGCAAACAACTTCTGCTCTGGCAGTGTTAACTAAAACTGCATTTGGTTTCATAATAGACATTAAATCGTAATTAATAGATTTAACAGTATCTTTTGTTTTGGGTAAGTGTAAAGAAATGTAATCACAAGTTGAGTATAATTCTACAACAGAGTCAACAGGTTTAACACCTTCAGCGAGCATTTTATCTTTTGCAACATAAGGATCGAAGGCATAAACATCCATACCAAAACCTTTAGCGATTAATGCCACATATTTGCCCACAAATCCATAGGCGTGAATGCCGATTTTTTTCCCTCTTAATTCATAACCGTCTTTTCCTCCAAAGCCTTTTCTGGCAAGATAAAGCATCATAGCGAAAGCTAATTCAGCAACAGCATTTGAGTTTTGACCAGGGGTATTCATAGCGACAATATTATTTTGAGTAGCAACAGCCAGATCGATATTGTCATACCCAGCTCCAGCACGAACCACGATTTTTAAGTTTTTACCGGCATTAAGAACTTCTTCGGTTGCCTTATCGCTTCTGATGATCATTGCATCTGCATCAGCCACAGCCATTAATAACTCGTCATTAGTTTTGTATGATTCGAGTTTTACCAAATCATATCCGGCTTTTTTGAACACTTCTTCGATACCTTCAACTGCGACTCTGGCAAAAGGTTTTTCTGTTGCTAAAAGTACTTTCTTGGACATGTTAATCTCCTTTATTTTTTTTATTTTCTAAACAAATTCTATTTAATATCTTTTGTTTGTCAATATGATTATTTTTATGACAAACATTATCTTTTATATCTGATACAGTTCCAATTAGGTAATTACTCTCTGGTCAGTGGATCGGTTCTTGATATTTCATCAAACAGGGAACTAATTCTCTCAAAAGATTCATCAATTTGATTTAAGTAAAGTTTACCAATATCGTCAATTTCTAAGTTTAAATGTTCGTATAATTGGGTTCTATAGTCTTTAAGTTTACTAAGAATAAGTTTTAATTCCTTGATCAGGATTTCTTTCTTATGTTTAGTTTGTTGTAAATAGGTGATATCCACGCCAATGCTCCAAGAAGGCCATCCAGGGATTGGGAATACTTCGGAAATGTTCGAAGACAGAATATATTTGACTTGTTTATCTTTAGTAGTAAGAGTTAAAATCCAATCACGATAGTCGTTTTGGGTTTGTAGCCAGTTTTTGATAATTTCATCCCTGTAGCTTTGGCTGGGGAAGATATACTCAAGAGCTTGTGGATTGTTCAGCATTTCCTGAGCTGTATAGCCTGAGACATTTTCGCTTTCTTTGTTCCAAACTATCAAATTACCTTTTTCATCGAAAGCATTGATCATGACAGGCATATTTTCCACAAGAAGTTTTGTTTGATAGTTACGCATTTCCAGATCATTTTCTTTCAACAAAACCTGGTCCAGCATATTATTAACAGATTTGCCCAGATAGCACAATTCGTCGTTACCCTGAATTTCTACTCTTAGGGTTAGGTCAGAGCTTTTGCTAATATTGGAAAAGAGGTTTGTTAAATGAGCGATTCTTTTGATAATAGTATTATCAACGATATAGTAGAACACAATTAAAAGAATTAGTCCAAGGAGAATTAAATTAAAAAGATAACTATAAATTGCTAAATTTCCGGAGTTAATTATATCTTTTTGTTCTTCCAGTTTTACAATCAGGACAGGTATTTTATTGATATCAGATAATAAAGAATAAATTGCAATACGGTTCTCACTTACGTTTTGAACAATTTTATTATTTGTTGTTAGAGATTTTCTTATTTTAAGAACATCCTCAGAGAGAGCCTGTCCTTTGTAGTTGTAAAAAAAGATATCCTGCATAATTGAATGTCTAAATTTAGCTTCCATTCCAGAATTAAGGAGTCTGATCATGATCAATGTACCCAGAATTGGCCCTGTTCCATCGGATTTGGTAATTGGTCTTGCAGAAAGTAAAGCAATTCCTTCAGGCAGATTAATCAGGCCACTAACTTTATGTTTCGGACTAAAAAACTGAAACAGTTTATTTTCTCTTTCTATGGTTTTCAAGGTTTGAGGTGATATTGTTTTGGCAGAACCAGACTGGTAATTAAATCCTTGTGAAAAAATCAATACAGGATTTTCAGAAGTATTATACATTAGAAGATAGTCTATGGCGAGGGTTTGCATAGTTTCTAACTGCAAATTCGAATTAGAATAATCGGCATTTTTGTTTTGGATATACTGATATGTATCATCCCAGGCAGACCAATCGTGGCAGGAGATATCCAAATTATTCAGTTCGTCTGTTAATACTACAGATAATTGTTCCATATCCTTGCGTAAGTGTTTTTCTTCGAGATTTTTAAAGCTTCGTTTCAAAGTTACTTGTGATATGAGAAAAGAAATTAGCAGAAAACCGAAGATGGTTAACATTGTTTTCATGAGAATATTTTTTCTCAAATTCATAATTACTCCTTAAATCACATCTTATCCAAATCAAATATTTAAACTAATCTAAAAAAGAGTCAATAAATTATTTCAGGATTCTTAAAATAATCATTTTTTGTCTCTTTACAAGCAAAAAACCCGAGTTGAGAATGTTTGAAAAACACACAAACAAACTCAATTGACACATATATTAAAATTATGCTTGACTTTGTTTGCTTGTCAACTTTTTAATTCACAAGAGGATTGGGATTATAAAAGTAATTCCATTTTAATTGTAAAATTAATTAGGAGAATAGGATGTTTAATCAGGAATTTAAGACAGAAATTCGCGAACAGGTAATTAGAAGATTTAAAGAATATGTTGCCATTAATACAACTTCAGACGAAGAGAGTAGTAGCCATCCATCAACATATGGCCAAAGAGTTTTAGCGGAAAGAATACTCAATGAAGTTAAAGCTTTTGGGATTACAGATTACATATTGGATGAACTTGGTTATTTGTATTTCACACTTCCGGCCAGTGGAGGTTGTACAGCACATTCCATAACTTTCTGTTCCCATTTTGATACATCTCCTGATGAGCCAGGCGAAGGGATTATCCCGGTTTTTCATGAGAATTATCAGGGCGGGAATATTACTTTTCCCAAGAACCCCAATTTGATTTTGAATCCTGATCTTTGTCCTGAACTCCTGGAATTTATTGGAGAAACAATTATTACTTCTCAGGGAGACACACTTTTGGGAGCTGATGATAAAGCAGGAATAGCCGAAATTATGACAGCCGTAAAATTTCTTCTTGATCATCCGGAAATAAAAAGACCGGAATTGAGAATTATTTTTACTCCTGACGAGGAAATTGGACAAGGTACTGATCTTATAAAGCTGGATAAAGTTGGGAAAATAGCTTATACTCTGGATGGGGGAATGATAGGTGAAATTGAAAATGAATGCTTCAACGCATATTCTGCCAAAATAACTTTCAACGGAATCAACAATCATCCTGGTTATTCCAAGAATGTAATGGTAAATGCCATTGCAATCGCAGCGAGATTTACTGCTGCTATTCCCGAATCTGAAACACCGGAGCATACAGAAAAAAGAGAAGGGTTCTATCACATACAGGAAGTTGGCGGAGATGAAAATACTGCACACTTAAAACTTATATTACGCGATTTTGAAAATGAAAAAAATCAATCCAGGGTTACATATTTAAAAAAATTAGCAGAACTTTTCAGGGTAAAATATCCTAAGTTGGAGATTAATGTAGAGATTAAGAGCAGTTATAAAAACATGCGTGAGGTCTTGGATCAACATCCTGAAGTTGTGAATAGAGCAATACAGGCTATAACTGAAGCAGGAATAAGTCCGTTGAAAGCTGCTGTAAGAGGTGGTACAGATGGAGCAAGACTGTGTTTCAGCGGAATACCGACACCAAATCTTTTTGCCGGAGGAATGCTTTTCCACTCAAAGAGAGAATGGATTCCGGAAATATCAATGGTGAAGGCAGTAGAAGTAATTATCAGGTTGACTCAGCTTTGGGCTGAATAAACATTATAGATAAGAGCTCATTATTTAGGACGCATTTATGCGTCCTTTTTTTTAAGATAACAGTTAATTCATGATATCACCATACAAAGCTTTAACACAATCAGGGCAAATTGAATGGGTAAAACCTGTATTGAGATGTTCATGAAAATATAATTCCACTTCCTGCCAATATTCCTGATCATTACGTACTTTTTTACAATTACTGCAGATTGGGATGAGACTTTTCAGTTTTATCACTTCATTTACATCCTCAATAGTAAGAATTACATATTTCCGGGAATTATAAGTAAACGGAGATGCAGATATCAATAAATGAGTATTTACTTCTTTATCTTCAAAATTGTAACCATAGTGTTGTTTCAAGCGATCTGTGCTGCCTTGTAAAGTCATAGCAGTATATTGCCGAAATGTCTTTTGTCCATTCAGAGCCAAATTCACAGAATTCCGAATGAGACATTGCCTACAAGCATCTGAGTGTCCGCACCCTTGTTCACTTTTCTCCGAATTAACACAGTGCATGGCATCACCACCTTTGAGATCGAGAATAGCTTCCTGGTTAGAAAACAATTTGCCTGATGCAGAATTATAATATTTTATCTTCACATCCTCATCCACAATAAAGACAAAG
>CAYQPF010000004.1:47403-91689 GCA_964419225.1 uncultured Candidatus Cloacimonadota bacterium
AAGGAGGGTATTGCATCCAGAGCGACTCCAAGAAATCCATCCATATTTAAACTATTTGTCATAATTCCTCCTATAAACTAATATCTATTTACTATTGACTACCAACCGCAACTAACTCATTCTTTTGAAGATCATGCTTAATATTTTAAAAAGAATTATACTGAATAGTTTTTTTACAGGATTGGAAATGACGAAGTAATAATTTGTTTTCAACCAGCCTCTTTCTTCCCAGTAACGATAGTCGAAAGTATTATCTTTAGCTTGCAGAGAGATGATGGCTCTCCACAAATTATAATTAAAAATATCAGCAAAAGAGGGTTGATGGATTTGGCCAGATTTCAAATCCTGATAAAATTGAGAGACAATTCTTGATATTTTTTTATCAAGATAGGGGTTGATTTTAATTTCGAGATTAAAGATTTTAATACCTAAACTATAAAGTTTGTTCACTCCGAGCATTTTTAGTATTTTGCGGAAATACTTAATACCGTCAACTTCGCCTGCACCGACAGTTTGAACAATGATCAGAGCTTTTTTGGTGCAGAATCTTGGTCTATGGCAGATATAGGCAAAGTGATCCAGAACATTTTTCACAGAGGCACTGATATGTAGGACATAAATGGGGGATGCGATGATGAAACCATCAGCTTCCAAAAGTTTTTGTTCAAGTGCAGAAACAATTTCGTGGTGAGGGCATTTATCTTCGCCTTCTAAAAAACACCTGTGGCAGGATTTACAGAATTCGAGATTTAGGTCTGTCACACCGATTTGCTCGAATTCAACGTCTCCCAGCAGGAGCATTTTTTCAATTACCAGCTGGATGAGTCTGTCGGTATTTCCTTTTTTTTTGCTTCCATTGAGGATAATAATTTTCATTGATGACTCCAAAATAATTTAAATTCACATGACTCAGGACTCATAACAGGGGATTTTCACTTTTATTTCTGTACCTTTATTTATCCGGGATTTTACTTCAATCTTACCATGATGCAATTCTACTAATCTTTTGACAATGGAAAGGCCCAAACCGAAAGTTTTTTCGCCGGAAGTCCCTCTTCTGCGAACAGTAGTAAATCTATCGAATATTTTAGTCAGATTTTCGGGAGGAATACCAATTCCGCTATCTTTGACAGATAAGCAGATATGCGATTCCTTTTCTTTTATCGAGCTAAGTGATATTTTGATTTTACCGCCTGAAGGAGTAAATTTCAGAGCATTAGAAACGAGATTATTTACTATTTGCCACATTTTATCAGCATTCATCAAGGCTGGCAGAGGTACTGCAGAGTATGAGATTTTAAAACTAATATCTTTACGAGATGCCATGATTTTGAAGATATCGGCATTATCTTTTAAAAGTTTATTCAAATCGAGCAATTCTAGTTCCAGACTAAAGTCATCAATATCCAGGCGATGTGCTTCCAGAATATCAGTTACCATCGTTAATGCCCTATTGCTAGATAACTCAATCAGGTTATTGTAATGTTGAAGTTTGGGTGACAAAACTTCTTCGTTAATCATTTGGACTAAATAATAGATATTGCTGATGGCATTTCTGATGTCATGAGAAACCACGTTCAAAATCGCATCTTTGGAGTTGTTCAGATCGACTAATTCTTCTTTCTGTTGTTCGATATTATTATTTAATTCCAGCAGTTCGACATTCCTGATTCTATATAATTCAGCTTCATTTTTCTGTCTTTCATAATCAAATTTGGCTTGTAAACGGGCGATTTCACTGGCATGGTTCGCTGTAAAGACAGCTTCTTTGAGATCAATATATTTATCAAGATAGGTATAAGCAAGATTGTGATTACCTATCAACTTGCAATACTCGGCAAAAGTCCGGTAGAAATTTATCTGTACATCCAGATCCTGCACCTGATCAACAAGATCCAAAGCTTCATTAAAGGATTCTTCGGCATATTTGAATTTGGAAGTAGCAACATATACCTTACCCATATCCGTCAGGATTTTGATGATATTTGTTTTAAGGTTATGTTCACGGGATATTGAAAGGGCTTCTTCATAAAATTCCAGAGCTTCTTTGTAGTTCTGATGATTCTTGGCCAAAGAAGCTAAATTAGTATAAATTTCGATCAGGTTTTTTTTATTCTGCACTCTTTCGAAGATTCTTCGTGCTCTTTTATAATAACCTTTGGCTAAAGCATAATCGCCCTGCATTTTGTAGAGATTGGCCAGGTTGTTGAAGGCAGTTCCCATTTCTTCGATATTGCTTTCAGAAACCCAAAGTTTTAAGGCCTTTTTGGAGTAAATTAAAGCATTAGGAATATCCTGAAGGTTTGAATAAATGATGCTAATGCTATTATAAGTTGTTGCCAGATCAAAAGGTCTGTGCAGACGCTCTGCTAAAACAACTGCACTAAAGCCGTAATCCAGGGCTAAAGAAAAATTACCTAATAATCCTTCTATAGTTGAGAGGTTGGTAGTACAATTGAGAATTCCTGATTCATCTTCCAATTCCAGGAGAATGGCCAAAGCTTCTTCCAAATAATCCTTGGCTTGAGAATTATTTCCCTGCATCGCGTATGATATGCCCATACTATGTTTGCCATTGGCTTCATATGCTCTGTTTCCGATTTGTATTGAATAATCTATACTTTGTTGAGCGAAAATTCTACTGCTTTCACATTCTCCATGGTTCCATAAGTTCAGAGAAATCCGATATGCCTGTAGTGCTCGAATTTCAGGATTTTCTTCTAACTCAAACTCAGCTATCTGATCCTCAATATCTTTTTTCATGATCCCTGCCCCATTTCTGATATAGGTAACAATTAACAGATCATAAAAATAGTGCAAGGTTTTTTTAATATTTCTGCAAAAAAGTGGGAAAGGGGTAATGGTTAATGGTTAATGGTATGTGAGTAGTGAATAGTGAGTTAATGGGGAAAGGTTAAGAAATTGAAAAGAGAGAAGGAGATTATCCGATGTAGCCGAATTTTCTGGCGTTTTCAATACACATTTCTTTAGTCATAAATCCCTTGGCAGAGGTACCGAGGCTTCTTCCATTTGGGGCAGTTCTTTTCCATAACCATTCACCTTTTGTATTTTGGTAAAAATCCCACTTGTCTTTTTTCTCTCTAAGCATATGCCCCCCTATAAACAATGATATATTCTGGAGGACAAATAATTCGTCAATGTAAATTAGCAGGAAAGAGAATACTATAGTCATGAGTAGTGACATATTAAAGGACTATATGAACAAAATGGACGGTATGGACGTGAGAAGGGAAAGAAGGGATCGGAATGTTTCTCACAGAGTAATGATTTTCAATTTAACCCAACTTATGCAGTAGCTGGACAGCATCTAAGCGAATCTTTTGCGTTCAGATGACTTACGAGATTTGCTCGAAATATTTACGAATATGACATCGCAAATCTGTAAGCCACTATTCCACAAAATCTTGAGCTTATCCATCTGTCATCTACTGCACAAATCGGGTTTAACCTTTTTGGTTCTGGATAGTCCAGATTAGGTATGATTGTGAGTAAAGTAAAATAAAAGGCAGGGGATACCTGCCTTTCTGAAAAGATATTTCTGTTTTTATATTTTTTCTTCGATGATAACTTTAAGTTTTAGTTCTTCTTCTTCCAGTAATGCCATTTCAGCTAAAGCAGAATTGATCAGTTTTACTCTGTCATTATAAGGGATAAAAGCAGATTTGAACCCGTTAATGATAATGTTTTTGATATCAGGATAGTTGAGTCCCAAAAGTTCTATAGCCAGCATGAATTCGTCAGTCAACGTAGTATCAGAAATAAGACGGTTATCTGTATTGATAGTTACTCTTAAGCCGTAATCCAGGTAGAAATCAATGGGATGCTCAGAGATGGATTTAACAGCTTTTGTATGGAAATTGCTTTTAATACATATTTCCAAAGGAATACGGTGATCATTTACGTAGTTCAGCAAGTCACCATCTTCGATAAGGCGAGTGCCGTGTCCAATACGATGAGTTCCACAATAATGCAGAGCCTGGTGAATGCTTTCGGGACCATAGGCTTCACCTGCATGAATCGTAATATTAAGATTGTTTTTTAAAGCTCTGTCGAAGGCATCTTTATGTTCTTTGGCAGGATGGTTATACTCTGCACCAGCCAGGTCAAAACCAATCACTCCTTTATTTTTATAGGCGATGGCGAGTTCTGCAAGTTTTAGAGATGTTGTTGGATCCATATTTCTGATACCGCAAATAATAACACCGGTTTTGATATTAAAAACTTTTTCGGCGGCTTTTAAGCCATCCAAAACGGCTTCAGAGATCTCAGTAAGTTTTAAATTTTTTTGAGTATGCAGAATGGGGGAGTAGCGAACTTCCATATATCTGATGTTTTCTTTGGCAGCGTCTTCAGCTAATTCATAAGCAGCTCTATATAAACCTTCTTTAGTCTGTAATACAGATAATGTAATGGTAAAACCTCTCAGGTATTCTTCCAGACTTTCACATTCCTGAGTGCAGGAAACGATTTTTTTTAAATCTTCTTCATTATCTGCGGGTAATTTTACTTTTTGTTCTTTGGCTAATTCAAAGATGGTTTTGAGTCTGAGGGAACCGTCCAAATGTACATGCAGGTCAGTTTTGGGCAGCTTTTCAATAAATTCTCTTCTGAGTTCCATCGCTTTTCTCCTTTTTTTACTTTGTGTCATATTATTCTTCTTTTAGTTTAATTTCTTTTTCGAACTGGATGAAGCAATGATTTTGACTATACAGGAAATCTTTGCGAATATTCTTCCAGCGTCTGCACCAGATAGGACTGGGGTTGAGTTTGTCTTCGATATATAGTTTCATTTGAAAATTCAGAGGGATATTTTTTAATAGTTTTAAAATGAATTCAAGATTTTTGTTTGTAGTATGTTCACCCAATAAAATCCATTTACTGAGGTTATCCAGTTCAGAATATACTTTATCCGGCTGATCGTAATGAGCACTTTCGAAATAACCGGCTACGAGATTAAAATGATTTTCCAGATGATAGACATAGATTCTGTCTTCCCGGGGGATTTGGTTTTTCATATAATCAAAACTTAGCAAGCTGTCGTCAAAGTTTTTAATTTCATTTAAGCCAACAGCAACCCTGCAACTTCCTTTAAGATTATAATGGGTCAGAACCAGGCGGAACCATTTCATAATTGTTTCATTACTCACATCAGGATTTATTTTTAGATCACCTGCTGATGTAAATTTCAGGATCTTAGCAATTTCATCCGGAGTTTGAATTCCAATATCTTCAGAGAATAGGTAATTTATTACAGCAGTTAGGGAGGTTATTGAGCCAGAATCAGGGTATTGAGGTCTGGCCAATACTCTGAGAATTTTATTATTGAGAAATCTGTCCTGATAAATCTTCTTCATTATTTACCTCAGTTTCAATTTTTTCACATTTTAAGAAGCAGGTAATAAAGTGCAAGAAAAAAATGAAAAGTCATAAAATCAGGTTACATTGGGTTGAAGTTTAAAATTATGGATATTTTCCAAAATGGTGTTTATTAAAAAAAAAACTTGAGGATGAAAATTGTAAAGTAATACTATTAATGCGTTTGAACGATTATGAGAGAAAATATAAAGTTCATTTGGGATAATTTCTAAAAAAAAATGTATTAAAAACTTGACACAATAATAATAATTAATATATTTTTGTTTAATGATATTTAAAACCTAAATTGGAGGGAAAAATGATGAAAAAAACATCAAGGGTGGTATTATTCATAGTAATATTGCTCTCTATTTTTGTAACAGCAAATGCATTGAAAACAACTGCAACGGTTAAGGGCGGCTTAACGTACTATAATGGGGATATACAAAAAAACGTCTGGCCATTTTTTGCTGTCGGTGGTCAATATGAAGTTTGGTACACTAATCCTTACATATCAATGAGTATGGGAATTCATCCTACAGTGACTTATACTATGGCAGGACCATCCGCTAGGGATAACTTCAAAACAGCTGTATGGGGGCTTGATGGTTTAGTCAGAATCAAACCCGAATTTATATATCTTCCTATAGACAAATGGTTTCCTAAAAACATATTCCATGTGAAGAGAATATATGGATTTGGTCAGGTTGGTTATGGAATGAGCTGGTTTAATCCTTCTACCCGTGACAATGAAGATATTATTGGTACTAATGGCAAGAATTATTCTAAGATGACTACTGCCACACAGATTCCAATGATCATGGGTATCATGTATTATACAGATCAGCCGTTTAATGTGGAGATGTCGCTCGGTTGGGAAGTAATGGATACAGATCTTATTGATGGCAGACCATCAGGTAAGAATGATGACACATATTATACTGCTTATACAGGTCTTTCCTGGAATTTTGATACAAAGAAAGATACAGATGGTGACGGTATAATTGATAAGAAAGACAAAGATAAACTTCATCCTGAAGATCTTGACGGTTTCCAGGATACAGACGGTATTCCTGATTATGATAATGATAATGATGGTATTCCAGATACAAAAGATAAAACTCCAGGTTCAGATGAAACTGTAGCGAAGAATGTTAATACTAAAGAAACTTATAACGGGTTCCAGGATAATGATGGTACACCGGATGTAGTACCTGTACCAGAAAAGAAACCTGAGCCAGTAGTAGAACAACCGAAGTCAGAACCTGTGGTTGAACAACCTAAACCTGTTGTTGTGGTTGAACCTCCTAAACCTGTAGTTGAAGAACCAAAACCAGCTCCAGTTGTTGAAGAGCCAAAACCAGTTGTTAAGGAAACACCTAAAGTAGAATTCAAGAAAGAGACTCCTCTTGTACTTGATGGTATCACTTTCAAATCAGGAAGTAATACAATAGATCCTGAATCATATGAAGTATTAGATATGGTTGCAGCTTCTTTGGTTGAAAACAAAGATGTGAAGATAGAAATTCAGGGTCATACAGACAGTGTTGGTAATCCACAACTCAACAAGAAACTTTCTCAAAGCAGAGCTAATGCTGTTAAAGCATATCTTGTCAAGAAAGGTGTTGAGGCTAAGAACCTTGTTGCCAAGGGATATGGTTCCTCCAAGCCAGTCGCTTCCAATAAGACTAAAGATGGTCAAGCTAAGAACAGAAGAATTCAATTCGTGAAAATTTAACAAATAAGTTCAAAGAAGGGAGCTGGAAACAGCTCCTTTTTTTTTTGAAAAAAAGTTATAGACAAAAAGCCATACAAATACATTTTTACTTCTAAATAGGAAAAAGGAGGTAGATAAGCGTATGAAAGATGGCTCGGAACCTGACTGTATTTATAAAAGCAATCAACATGAATTGGTTTTATTAATACGGTTTGTCAAACCCGATTAATGCCGAAGGAAGATTGCTGAATATAGTTGGTCTTGCTCATTCGCTTTTCTATTGGGGAGAGAATATGATACAAATCTTCAGAGCAGGAAATAACTCAATCGTAGAAACAAAGAATCCTGAAAACGACAGCTGGGTAAACATTTATGATCCCACTGCCTTAGATATGCTCAGAATGGAAGAGTTTGCTCATACATATGACATTCCTTTCGATTTTTTTACAGATCCTCTCGATATTGATGAAAGAGCACGATATGATTATGATGAAAATGTTTATTTTATGACCATACGTTTACCTGTCTATGATGAAAATAACCCTGATATTCCTTTTAGTACTATGCCGTTAGGTGTTATTTACCATAAAGATGTTATCTTTACAATCTCAACAAAACGTAACAAAATTATAGAGGATTTCATACGAGGAAAAGAAAAATTTCTACCTTTCGGTGAGAAGAGGATTCTCTTTGTTTTAAGAATATTTCTGAAAACAGTTCTTCTATATCTGAATGATCTGAAGGAAATAAATCGGAGAACAGATATTATTGAAAAAGATTTACACACTTCCATCAAGAACAAAGAGCTTATTAAACTGCTGAATCTGGAGAAAAGTCTTGTGTTCTTTACAACTTCAATCAAATCAAATGAGATCATGATGGAACGGCTTCTTAGGTCACGTTTGATGAATAATGAAGATAACCGGGACAGTCTTGAAGATATAATTATTGATAACAAACAGGCATTGGAAATGTCCAAGATCAGTAGTGATATTCTCAGTGGGATGATGGATGCTTTTGCTTCTGTTATCTCAAATAATTTAAATGTAATCATGAAATTTTTGACATCATTATCAATTATTATGATGATCCCAACTGTAATTTCAAGCCTCTTCGGAATGAATGTACATGTGCCTTTTGCTCAGTCTCCCTGGGGTTTCTATTATGTTTTGATCATTAGTTTTGTTTTGGCAATAATTGTTGCTTTTCTTTTGTTTAAAAAAAGATTTTTGAAAATATAAAGGATTATTATGAAAATTGATCTTATAATAAAAAATGCTAAACAGGTATTAACTTTGGCAGGATCACCAGAACCTCGCAAAGGCAAAGAAATGGATGATCTGGCTATTCTAACAGGCGTATCAATTGCTATCCATGAAGGCAAAATATTGGCCTTGGACAGTTTTGAAAAGTTGTCTGGACAATATGAACCACAACAAATCATTGAGGCAGAAAGTAAAGTTGTCATGCCGGGGTTTGTAGATCCGCACACTCATCCGGTATTTGTACATACCCGGGAAAACGAGTTTGAGATGAGGATCAAAGGGAAAACATATGTAGAGATATCACAGAGTGGGGGTGGGATCAGATCCTCCATAAAAGCAGTCAGAGATGCATCTGAAGATGAACTTTATGACCTTGCTTTCCAAAGAATCTCCAAAATGATTCCATTGGGTACCACAACATTGGAAGCAAAGAGCGGTTACGGACTCTCCACCGAGAGTGAGATCAAAATGCTCAGAGTCATAAAAAGATTACAAGAAAAGTTACCTATTGAAATAGTGCCAACTTTTATGGGTGCACATGAATTTCCTCTTGAATATAAAGATAATAAAGCAGAATATATAAGAATTCTCACAGAAGAGATGCTGCCTGAGATTGCCAGATTAAATTTGGCCGAGTATAATGATATCTTTACGGAGGATCATGTATATAACATTTCTCAATCCCGTGAAGTGATGCGGAGAGCAAAAGATCTTGGCTTTAAATTAAGAATGCATGCTGATGAGCTTCAGGCAATTGGCGGAGCTGAGTTAGCCGGAGAGTTGAAGGTCGTATCAGCAGATCATCTGGGTGCAGCTTCCGATGCAGGTATTAAAGCAATGGTCGAGAACGGAGTCATTGCGACACTTTTACCGGGGACAATATTCAGCTTGGGTCTTAAGTCTTATGCCAGAGCGAGAGATATGATCAATGCAGGTTTACCTGTTGCCCTTGCTACTGATTACAATCCGGGTTCGTGTAACTGTGATAGTATGCAGTTTATCATTACACTTGCTACCTTACAGATGAAAATGACTGTAGCAGAAGCAATCACTGCTTCTACGATTAATGCTGCACATGCTTTAAACAGAGGGCATTATCTGGGTTCTCTTGAACCTGGAAAACAAGCAGATATCCTGATACTGGATATCCCTGATTATCATTTCCTGCCCTATCATTTTGGCTCAAATTCGGTGGAAACAGTTATTAAAAAGGGGAAAGTGATTAGTTAATAGTCATGAGTCCATAGTCATGAGTAAGTAGTTAATGGTTAGTGGTAAATGGTAAACAGTGAGTAGTAAATAGTAAGTTGTTAATGGTAAAATAAAAAGGTGCCTGATGGCACCTTTAAAATAATCTTTAATCCTTTATGGATAGATTCTGTGAATTTGTCTGGGGAAGGGGATGCATTCTCTGATATGATGTACACCGGACATCCAGGCGACAAGTCTTTCCAGACCGATACCGAAACCACTGTGAGGAACAGAACCATACTTTCTGAGATCCAAATACCATTCATAAGCATCCATGGGCATGTTTTCATGTTCCATCCTGGATTTTAGTAATTCATAATCATCTTCTCTTTGAGAACCACCGATGATTTCACCAAAGCCTTCCGGAGCCAGAAGATCAGCACCGAGAACTACTTCAGGATTTTCGGGGTCTCTTTTCATATAGAAAGCCTTAATATTTTTGGGCCATTTTTCAATGAATACGGCAACATTAGAGTTTTCGGTTAGGACAACTTCTTCCTGAGCACCGAAATCATCTTCATAACCAATATCAAACCCTTTACTCTTTAGCAGATCGATTGCTTCACGATGCGTCATTCTTTTAAAAGGTGCATCTGCTTTCTTTAACTGTTCGATATCTCTTTCCAAAATGGTTAATTCTTCCATATTCTTTTCCAGAACAGAATTGATCACAAACCTGACCAATCCTTCCTGAATATCCATATTTTCCTGATGCTCAACAAAAGCTGCTTCGGCATCCATCATCCAGAACTCGGTTAGATGCTTTCTTGTTTTGGATTTTTCTGCTCTGAAGACAGGGCCGAAATCATATACTCTTCCGAGACTCATGATAGCAGGTTCGAGATATAATTGACCTGACTGGGATAAATAAGCTTTACCCTGGTCGAAGTATTCTAATTCAAATAAAGTTGTTGTGCCTTCACAGGCATTGGGAGTTAAAATAGGAGAGTCGAAACGGTAGAAATTATTATTGTTGAGATATTCGCAGACAGCGAAGTAAACAGTATGGCGGATTTTCATTAAAGCATTTTGCTTGGAAGATCTTAGCCAGAGATGTCTATTGGCGAGAAGAAAATCCGGGCCGTGTTCTTTTTTACCCAGGGGGTATTCTTCAGCAATCTGGATAATGTTAATTTTAGTAATACTTAGTTCGTACTTTCCTTCCTGTTTTTCATGTTTTTTAGGAACACCGCAAATTTCCAGAGATGATTCGAGAGTGAGTCTTTTTGCCTGTTCGAAAAGTTCTTCGCCCAGGTCTGGCTTAAAAGCCACGGTTTGCAGATCACCGCTTCCGTCTCTGAAGATAATGAACAGGAGTTTACCACTGGAGCGGATATTCCGGACCCAGCCCTGTAATTTTATTTCTTCCCCTAAATGTTGGGAGATGTCAATAACACGTATCGTTTTCATTATATTAGTCCACCTTTTTAAAATTAATGCATTTCATGATTTCCATGGCAACTTTCAGAGCTCGAGTCCCAGCTTCTCCATCAACCACAGGTTTTTTCCCTTCTAAAATACAGTTAACAAAAGATTCCAACTCGAGAGTTAAAGCATCTTTTGCACTATCTTCGGCAAGAATTTCTTTCATATCAACCAGATCTTCTGCTTTAAATGTAGCATTACCCAGAAGAATTTCCGGTAAGATTCTTTTTAAATCAGCTGATTTCTTTAAAATATTAACTTTTTTATTTTGAAAATCCATGGAAATGTAGGCATCTTTTTGGAAAAATCTCAGTTTTCTTTCTCTTTTCATAGAAACTCTACTCGCCGTAACATTTGCAATGGCACCATTTTCGAATTCCAGTCTGGCATTGGCTATATCAATGCTGGGGGTTAAAATGCTGACTCCGCTAGCCCGGATATCTTTAAGGTTACTTTTCACAAAGGACAGGATTAGATCTATATCATGGATCATCAGATCAAGAACCACAGGGACATCACTACCCCTGGGATTGAAAGGAGCTAGTCTGTGAGATTCGATAAACATAGGATCTTTTATCTCATCTACAACATTTAACACAACCGGATTAAATCTTTCAATATGTCCAACCTGAATCAGCAAATTCTTGGCTTTTGCAATTTCCAGGAGCTCATTCGCCTGCTCAAGTTCAGATGTAATAGGTTTTTCCAGAAAGACATGTTTACCTTTAAGAAGAGCAATTTTAGCTAAGTCATAGTGGTATATTGTGGTTGCTGCGATATCAATAGCATCAATATTATCGAGCAAATCTTCATATTTATCATAAGCAGTTACTTCATATTTTTGAGATATTTCTTTAGCTCTTTCCGGATTCTTGTCATGAATCCCGGCTAAGATACAATTAGGCATTTCTTTGAATACTCTGGCATGATGCTGCCCCAAGTGCCCTACTCCTACTACTCCGACTCTTATCATGGTCAACTCCTTGAAGATATTGCATATTTTGAATTAACCCTAGTTAAATCAAACCTATCTTAATCTAATCTTTTTCAAAATTCTGCATATTTGTCAAGAAAAAGTATGTTAACCAGGCTGAGATCATCTTTGAACACCAAGGAAGAAGAGGGGTATGTGTTAGTCTTGAGTGAATAGTTATAAGTCATGAGTTGGGTGATGAAAAAAGAAAATTGTTGAAACCCGCAGGCAAATACTAAGGTGCCAGTAGTCAGGAGTTGGGGAGAGAAGAGAAAGGTTTGAGGATTTAGCAAAGCTGGCAAAATATTTGAGTTAAACGTTGACAATGGGAATATAAATTGCTTATATTATAAATAAGGAAAAGTGTATTATGGGGAAGATATGAAAAAAGTGTATATGTTTATTTTTTTGAGTGTTATTACTTTCTCTCTTTGGGGACAGTTAGGGACTACATCTTTTACATCGAGTATTTCTGAATTTGAGGAGATCACCGGAACGGTACTTGGAACTCAAAACAATGATGAGCAGTGTTTTAACAACAATGTAAACGGCACAAACATGAGTGGTACCGGAGTTGGATTTCCCATTGCATTTCCTTTTGTATTTAATGGTACAGAATACAGCAGTTTTGCTGTTCATACCAATGGCTGGATTGTGTTGGGTAATGGGACATTTACAATAGGCGGGAATAATGGCGGATCAACCCCGATATCAAATTCCTCGATTACAGGATTCAGTAATGTGATCTGTGTTTTAGGAATGGATCTACGAGCAAGAACAGGTTCATCCCTCTCTTATCAGACCATTGGAGAGACTCCCAATAGGACCCTTGTCGTGCAATGGTTGGACTACAGATATACAAGTTCATCCTCAGAGCATTACAATTTCCAGATTAGACTGCACGAAACAACGAATGTAATCGAATATGTTTATGGTAATTTTACAATGAGTAATTTCTCCCGTTTTCCACAAGTGGGAATTAGAGCAGTCAGTAACTCGGACTATTACAACAGGGAAACAACAGATGACTGGACCAATACAACTCAAGGAAATTCGAATACCGATTACTGTAGAATTAGATCAAGTGTAACACTTCCATCAGGCTTATCATTCAAATTTTTCCAATACGATCCCAACACTGTACCATTACCTGCAAATTGTGTCAGTCCTGCCGATAATTCTGAATCAATAGCAATAGGCACAAATCTGCAATGGAGTCAGGGATCGACAAACACAGTGGGATATATATTGAGTTTGGGAACGAATAATCCTCCCACAAATATTATAAATGAGTTGAATGTAGGTTTAACAACCAATTATAATATTCCAGATAATTTACAGTATGACACACAGTATTTTTGGAAGGTAACCCCCTATAATACTTATGGCAACACAGAATCTGAAGTGTGGACATTTCATACAACTATGAATGCAAATCAAACGACATTTCCTTATAATGAGGGGTTTGAGGGATCATTTCCTCCAGCCTATTGGTATATGGGCGAGAGTACTACAGGCTCTTTAACACAAGTTTCAACCGGAGTTTTACCTTTATGTAATCCGCATCGTGGGAATTACATGGTCATGCTGAATGCCCATGATATAGATGCCGGAGAGTATGCTTACATAGTGACAAGGCCGATCGTTCTGGAAGATGGGCATTACAAAGCCGGATTCTGGATGTATCGTGACAATGGAGATGTAACAGCTCCTGATTTTGTGGAGTTGAGTATAAGTGAGACGGTTGACTTTACTGAATACACGACTATAGGCAGGATATATCGTTCCAATATTCTTGAGCCGGCTGAGAATTCTTCAAATGCCTGGCATCAGTACAGTTTTGATGTTCCTGAAGAGTTAGCTAACAGTACACAATATTTTTCACTTTATTTATATTGTGCAAATGGCAACAATATGTATATAGACGATTTCTTTGTGAAAGAAGTACCTTTACAGGCAAGTCTGGTAGCAAATCCCACCAATCTGGACTTTGGACAGGTGCAGATCAACACCAATACGCCCCAGCAAACTATTACAGTGACCAACAACAGTGAAGTGACAATTCATAATTTGAGTTTAACTTATAACAATCCACAGTATTTTTCGATTGTCGTCTCACCTATACATTTTGATTCATTAACGACAGGAGAACAGATTCAATTTCATATTTCTTATCAACCGGGTGCAATAGGTTATCATACAGGTGAAATTGTAGTTACAGGACCTGAACTTGCCAATACTTTGACTTTAACATTTCAGGGTGAGTGCATTAGTTCGATGCTTTATCCACCTTATTTGAACACATTTGAAACAGGATATCCTGAGAGTTATTGGCGAATGGGGTATGGGGATTTGCAGGAAAACAGTGCCATTTATATAGACACAACGGCAGTGTATTGGAATACGGGATATTATCAGAATGATATGGAGAATGCTAATTTGTGTCTGAAAACAAATATTATTGGAAATTTTACGAGGAGTTGGTTAATCACACCACCTGTAATGTATAGTGGTCAAAATAGTTATTCTTTGGAATTCGATCTGTCTGTTACTCAAGCGGGCACTAGTATTCCCGCAGCCTTTTCCAGCGATGATAAATTAAAAATTCTGACGAATGACAATCATTGGAATTTATGGAATTCTGCTTATATAATTTCGGAAATCACATCTCCTGATTCAAGCGTGATAGACAATATGCGTGTTGTAGTTAATCTTGATGGTGATTTTGGCAGCAGATATATTGCTTTCTATTTGGAATCGACGATGAATAATGGGAACTTAGATGTGTTTATCGACAATTTCGCTATTACCTATCATTTACTTGAACCACAGAATTTAACGGCACAGATCCAGAATTTCAATGATATTATTCTCAACTGGACTGCCCCGGCAGAAACCAGGAATACCTGGGAAAAGCAGGAAACCAGCTTAAATGTAAAAACTACCCAAAACAATGGGCAAACCAGAGATTTGCTGGGCTATAAAATATATCGCAATTTAGCCTGTATAGCCACATTGAATCAGATAGATCAACTTACTTATACCGATCAGGTGGAGACAGGGCATAATTATGAATACACAGTGACAGCAGTATATACGAATGGTGAATCACGCCCGACAGATAAAGTTATGGTCAATGTTCCCAATCCCAATTATGCAGTATTGTTTAATCAGGATTTTGAGAGTTCTGCTAATTTTTCAGCCAATATAGCCAATTGGAGAAATCTGGATTTGGATGGTACTGCCACATATTCGATTCCAAATGTAGTATTCCCAGGTAATGGGGCACCACAGGCATTCCTTGTATTCAATCCGGATTTTACCCAGCCTGCGATAACAGATATTGTACCCTTCAGTGGAGATAAAATGCTGGCATGCTTTGCTTCAGTTACCGGAGTGAATAATGACTGGTTGATCACACCGAGAATTAATTTCGGATTTGGTACGATCTTCCGTTTTTGGGCCAGATCATATTCTTCGGCTTATAGTGCAGAGAAGATCAGAGTAATGCTTAATACTCAGGATACAGATCCGGCACATTTTGTCTCTATTTCCAATAATGCCTATTTTCAGATACCTGCCTATTGGAATGAGTATGTTTTTGATTTATCTGAATATGAAGGGCAGACAGGTTACCTGGCGATCCAATGTATCTCAGAGAACGGCCTGGCTTTGTTTTTGGATGATCTGAAACTTATTTCTGCCGGCGGGTTATCAGGCAACGATCCTGCAGAAGCAGGAACAACCAATCTCTCTCAGAATTATCCCAATCCTTTTAATCCCTCAACAACAATCAATTACAGTTTGGAACAAAGTGGTAAAGCGGAACTCAATATCTATAATATCAAAGGTGAGAAGATTAAGACTCTCTTAGATAAATATGCGTCCCAGGGCAATCATTCTGTTAAATGGGATGGGAAGAATAGTGCAGGCAAGTCTGTATCCTCAGGGATTTACTATTATAAGCTTAAAACTGAAGCGAAGACAATAGTCAGGAAGATGATACTTCTTAAATAGTTGTTAGTTGTTAGTTGTTAGTGAGAGAGCGTTGTAGAACCAGGCTTTAGACTGGTTCAAGGGTAAGTGGTAGTGGGAGAATAACTCACCCCCGTCCCCTCTCTTGCGAAGAGAGGGGAGAGATGAGAGAATTGGGCTGTTTGCATTAGACAGCCGAAATTTCGACAACCCATCCCCGGCCCTTCCCTTTTAGTAAGGGAAGGGAGTGAAAGAGGATCCGCTGCGAGTCCTTGCCCTGATTAAGGGAAAGGATTTAGGATAGGGTTGAATACTAGTTGAGAGTTGAAAGTTAAGAGTTGAGAGTTATCGACAACCCATCCCCGGCCCTTCCCTTTTGTAAGGGAAGGGAGTGAAAGAGGATCCGCTGCGAGTCCATGCCCTTATTAAGAGAAAGGACTTAGGATAGGGTTGGGAGATAATTATTAATCATTAATGTAGATTGAAGGTTTAGCGATTGATGCAATGATTTGATAAGGTCAGAGGCTATGATGATTAAACTGAGCTTAGTACTAATTATTCATGTTATTTTTATTCCTTTGTGGGCTGATTTCTCGAATCTGGTTTTTTCTTCAGAATTGTCAACATATCAAGCAATATCTGGTGGAACGGTTCTGGGTGATCAATTCAATGATAATGAATGTTTTATCAATAGCACAGCAGGAACCCCTGCAATAAGTACAGGGACCGGGTTCCCCATAGGTTTTCCCTTCAGTTATAATGGCGAAACATATACAAATTTTGCAGTACAAACTAATGGCTGGATCGTTTTGGGAAATGGCACTTTTACAATTGGTGGACCTAATACCAATGCTTATCCTTTATCGATCCCGGACAGTTTCGGTTATTATAGAGTAATAAGTGCTCTGGGGATGGAGCTAAGAGCTGGTCAAACTTCATCACTCACATTTAAGACTATTGGAACCTCACCCTTCCGAATTCTCGTAGTACAATGGAGCAATTATGTCAATATCGATGATCCTGAGAAATTCAATTTTCAAATCAGACTGCATGAAACATCAAATATAATTGAATTCGCCTACGGAGAATTTGTTGTAATGACTAATAACTCCAATTATGCAGAGGTTGGTTTACGGGGAACTACTAATACAGACTATCTGAACAGATCAACGATGACAAGTTGGTTGAATACACAAGCAGGAACTAATAACAGTTCGAATTGCAGGATCAGTTACACGGTATATCCCGTAAACGGGTTGTCTTTCCGGTTTTGTCCTTACGATCCGGATTCAGTTCCCTTACCAGCTCAGTGTGTATCTCCAAGTTTTCATGCTGCCCATGTTGCGACAAATGCAAGTTTGGTCTGGAATTCAGGCTCTGAGAATACAGAGGGGTATTATCTAAGTTTTGGTACAGATAATCCTCCCACTAATATCTATGATCATGAGGATTTAGGGCTGGTAACCAGTTTTGCCATTCCGGAAACGTTGGAGGACGGCTGTGAGTATTTTTGGAAGATCATTCCTTATAATACAGCCGGAGAAACACAATTGGTGAATGTGTGGCAGTTTAATACAGGTATTTATTTTCCTGTAAATGAAGGGTTTGAAACCAATGTAATCCCTCCTGGTTGGTCACATGATGGGAATCAAAACATCATTTCCAGAGTGAATAGTGGACTTTTACCGACTTGCTCACCGCATCGCGGGAATTACATGCTGAAGCTGAACAGTCACGACTTAGATTCTTTTTATAATGTAAGTTTAACATCCATGCCCTATGAATTGAATCAGGGCCTCTATGAAGTTGGTCTTTGGGTATATAGAGATAATGGACACACAAACACGTTCGATCGGGTTGAATTGTATCAAAATACATCACCGACATCAACGGGTGCTCAGTTTTTGGGGCGAATATTCCGTTCTAATATCTTGCCTCCAGCCGAAAATTCTTCCAATGCGTGGCATTGTTATTCATTTAATATTTTAAATGAAAGTACCAGTTCCACCCGCTATTTTATACTTAAATTTTATTGTGATCATGGGAATAATCTTTATGTAGATGACTTTTTTCTCAAAAAGGTTGATGATCAACCTTATTTGATTTCCAGTGAATCCTCTCTGGATTTTGGAAGAGTTCCTATAAATAATGGTTCTCCTTTCCAATCCATTATGCTGACAAATAACAGTCCTTCTCCTATACTGTCTATGCAAGTAGCCTGTGATCAGCCTGATTTTACAATATCATACTATCCTTATTATACGAATTTTTTATCACCTGGAGATCAGGTAGGTCTTAATATAGTATTTCATCCCACAGAAATTGGTAACAAAACGGGAACAATTACACTTACAAGCCCGGACTTGGTGAACTCACTGCAATTCAATGTATCTGGAACAGGAATTAGTGATGTGATTAATCCTCCTTTTCAGGAATCATTTGAAAATGGTTTTCCTCTGTTCTTCTGGAAACAGGGTTATGCCAATTTTGCAGAAAACACCACAATTCAGCTTGATACAGACAGTGTTTTTTGGACATTAGGCAATTATCAAAGTGAAGAGCAAAGCAACAACCTTTGCTTAAAAAGCACAATAATTGAAAATACTTCCCGGAATTGGCTGGTTACTCCTCCTATTCTGATGGATCCTTTATGCAAATATACTCTTAAATTCGATCTGTCTGTAACGATGTCAGAGACTTCTATTCCTATATCATTTTCTGAAGATGATAAACTGGATATATTAGTCAATCCCCTCAGTTGGCAAACCTGGAGTCAGAACGATATTATTCGTGAAATTACTTCTCTGGATACAACGGTATTCCAGAGTAAGCATGTAAGCGTGGATTTGGATGATTTCATTCAATATGAGAGTATCCGGTTAGCTTTTTACTTAGAGTCCACCGAAAATAATGGGAATTTGGATGTGTTTATTGACAATTTTGCTATAACATACCATCTATTTGAACCACAGAATTTGACTGGGCATTGGCAAAATTATAATGATGTAACTCTGGACTGGACTTCACCTGCAGAAACCAGGAATATCAGGGAACAGGGAGATAGCTATAAGATAAAAGAAATCTCTAATAATGAGCAAAACCGGAATCTTCTGGGATATAAAGTGTATCGCAACCTTGCCTGGATAGCCACATTGAATCAGACTGATCAATTGACTTATACCGACCAGGTTGAGGCAGGTCAGAATTATGAATATACTGTGACAGCTGTTTATTCTAATGGTGAATCACGCCCTTCAAATAGAGTTATGATCTATGTACCAGAGCCAAATTACGAAGTATTGCTTAATCAGGATTTCGAGTGTTATAGCAGTTTTTCAGCTAATTTGCCGGATTGGAGGAGTTTGGATCTGGATGGATCTGCCACTTATTCGCTACCAAATACTATTTTCCCAGGCAGTGGAGCTCCGCATGCATTCATTGTATTTAGTCCACGTATGACCCATCCTGCTTTGACAGGAGTCTTTCCTATGAGTGGAAATAAGATGCTGGCTTGTTTTGCTTCTGTAAGTGGAGTGAATAATGACTGGCTTATTACTCCCTGTATAAATTTCGGATTTGATACGATCTTCCGTTTTTGGGCCAGATCATATTCGAATGAATATTGTGCAGAGAAGATCCAAGTATTACTAAATACTCAGGACGCAGATCCGGCACATTTTGTCTCTATTTCCAATAATGCCTATTTTCAGATACCAGCTTATTGGAATGAGTATGTTTTTGATTTATCTGAATATGAAGGGCAGACGGGATATCTGGCAATCCAATGTATCTCAGAGAACGGCCTGGCTTTGTTTTTAGATGATCTGAAACTTATTTCTGCAGGGGGGCTTTCCGGTAATGATCCTGCAGAAGTTGGATTAACAAATCTCTCTCAGAATTATCCCAATCCTTTTAATCCCTCAACCACAATCAATTTCAGTCTGGAACAAAGTGGTAACGCGGAACTCAATATTTATAATATCAAAGGAGAGAAGATTAAGACTCTCTTGGATAAATCTATGCCTCAGGGTAATCATTCTGTTAAATGGGATGGGAAGAATAGTGCAGGCAAGTCTGTATCATCGGGGATTTATTATTATAAGCTTAAAACTGAAACGAAGACCTTTGTCAGAAAAATGATACTTTTAAAGTAATTATCAATTATCAATTATTAATTATTAATGGGAGATGGTGGGAGTTGTTGAGACTCTCAGTCAAATTATTTATGGATGTAAGGTTATTGGTAATAAGTGATAGCAGGGAAAGAACCGTTAATTTTTGCTTTGGCAGAAAATAATTAAAGGCAATAATCTTACATTTTCCTTGACCGTTAAGTAAGATTTTATTATATTATACTAAGATCAAGATGTTGGGGATCATTTTGTAAACTTAATTTGAAAGAAGGTATGATGATTGATTTGGAAGAGATCTTAAAAAAGAAAATCCTCTTAGTGGAAGACGATTTGATCATCGCTCATACTGAAAGCAAAACATTGCAGGGCATGGGCTTTCAAGTTGACCACGTCATTACGGGCGAAGCTGCTTTAGATTTCACATCACAACATACTCCTGATCTGATACTTATGGACATTGACCTGGGAGAAGGTATTGACGGGATAGAAACAGCTGAATTAATTCTGCGGAAATTAACTCTTCCTATAGTCTTTTTTTCTAACAGAATTGAGAAAGAAATAGTAGAAAAAACAGCGAAGGTAACCTCTTACGGATTTATTTTAAAGCAAAGTCCTGATACAGTGTTGTTTGCATCAATCAACATGGCTTTCAAACTGCATGAGGCGAATATACTTGCAACACAAAAAAGTACTGAATTAGTGCGAACCAATGAAATTCTGAAACAAACTGTACAGGATATGGAAAAAATCAATATCGAACTGATGATTTCCAGAAACGAAGTTGTCAAAATAGAAAAAAAATACCGGGAGTTCTACGAAAATACTTATTTGGGAGTTGTACAAATAACTCCGGAAGGTAAGTTTCTTTCTCTCAATCCGGAAGTAGCCCGATTTTACGGATATGAAAATCCCCAGGATATGATCAATGAAATAAAGGATGTTGGATCCCAAATTTACAAAAATCCATCAGACCGGATGAAATTTGTCGAAATAATGCAAAAAAACAGGATGGTTCGGGATTTCGAAATACCGATAATAAAGAGAGATGGAACTGAGGCTTGGATTTCTTTGAGCAGTAAATCTGTTGTTGATGAGATGGGGAAAGTACTTTATTTCCATACCAATATTGAAGACATCACAGAAAAAATTAACTATATGAATACACTGAATCAGAAGCTTGAATATCATTCTGTACTCCATGAAGTGATGTTGATCTGTCTGAACACGCATGATTTAGATGATTTATTGCAGCACGTGATGCAGTGTACTCTAAAGCTTTTGAAATTTGATGGGGCCGGTGTTTATTTGCTGGAGAACAATACAGACCATGTCTGGCTGGAGTCATCGGTGAATTTACCTTCGGAGTTTTTAGAGGTAGTGGAATCAAAGAGTGTAAAGGATCATCCTGCTGATTTAGTCTTTACCAAGGGAGAATCTTTGTTCATAGATCATATGGAAAAGTTTCTGCCAGTAATTGCCGAAACTTTTTCCTTTAAATCGTTTGCCAGCCTTCCCTTAAAGAACAATCAGAAAGTATTTGGATGTTTAAATGTTGTCAGTACTAGTCGGTTTGTTTTTAGTGAAACTGATAAAGAGATTCTTAATACGATCAGTAGTGAATTAGCTACAGCAGTAAAAAGAATTATAAGAGAGAAAGAAATTGAACTGAATTACGAGAATTTCCATAATCTATTTAACAATATCAGTGATTTAGTGATTATTGTAGATCAGGAAGGGTTGATACTCTATGTTAATAAAGTTGTAAAGCATGATCTTGAATATAGTTCTGAAGAATTGTTGGGGTTAGATATTGTTAATTTGTATGAGCCTGAGATGAGAAAAGAGGCCAAAAGACAAATAAAACAAGTTATTGCAGGGGAAATGAAAACCTGCTGTCTTCCCATAAAAGCAAAATCCGGAAAGTATCTGGATTTAATCACTAATATCACTACAGGGATTTGGAATGGAAATCCGGCATATTATTCTATCAGCCGTAATGTTACAGATGAAAAGAAAACGGAGGCCCGTCTCAAAGAACTGGTAAACACATATGATCTAACGATTAAAGGTGCGAATATTGGTACTTGGGATTGGAATATTGTCAATGGCAATGTAACTTATAATAAAATTTGGACACAAATGCTGGGATATGAACATGCAGAAATTGCATCTAATGTCCAGGTTTGGGAAGATTTGATGCATCCCGATGACAGGGAAGAAGTGATGCGGGTTTTGAGTTTACATCTGGAAGATAAGCTACCGGTGTATAAAACAGAGCACCGGCTTAAAATGAAATCCGGAGAGTGGAAATGGGTGCTGGATATTGGTCAGATCTTCGAAAGGGATGCCAATAATAAGCCTGTCCGGGCATTGGGAATCCATATTGATATCGATGCTCAGAAAATGGCTCAGGAGAGATATAAAACCCTTCTGGTTGAGATGCAGCACAGAGTTAAAAACAGTTTAACTTTGATTACCAGTCTTATCTCTCTGCAAGCACACCGGACAGATAATCCTACTTTGACGAGTTTTCTGCAGGAATTAAGAAGCCGAATCATGTCTATATCGAATCTTTATACAATTCTTTATCGGACAGAAAAATCTAACGAAGTGGATCTCAAGCAATATTTAGGCTTGTTAGTTGATTATTTAAGAATGAGTTATCTTGATAAAACAAAGAACATAAATATTACAATAACTATACCTGAAATCATGGTAGAATTCAAACTGGCATCCTCATTGGGAATTATTGTTAATGAATTGGTAACAAATTCATTGAAGCATGCTTTTCCAAACAGGAATGACGGCAGGATTTCGGTCCAGCTTCGTAAAGCTAAAGACAATCTTATCCTAACTATCGAAGATAACGGGGTAGGACTATCTGCAAAAAGCAGTATAGATAAAAGTGAAGGCTTGGGCATGAATCTTGTCAAACTGCTTACTGGACAACATAAAGGCAGTTACACGATATATTCAGAGCAAGAGACCATTTTTATTATTACTATACCTGTCGATCAGTCGACAGGGGGCAGTGGGCAGTAGGCAGTTTGAGAGAATTGACAATTAGATGATTTTATCCATTCCCCCATTAATAATTAATAATTGATAATTAATAATTAAAGAAGTCCTGCCCATTTTCGTGCTAAATAACCTTGGATACCTCTTTCGTACATGTCTTCCAGATCAATATCTTTTTTATCAATACCTTTATAAATATCCACAAACAATTCGGTTTCACTATCAGAAAAGATGTCCAGAGTGTCACGTTTAAGGATCTTGCCGTTATAGTAGTGAGCCAGAGCTTCGAAAGCCAGATAAGGTACATCTTTGATCTTTCCTTCAATTTCTACGGCACCATACTCATTTCTGTAATCAATGATCAAAGGCATGAGTTTATTTAGCATGAAATGGATGCCGATCTCATGGGAAACCATATCCATTAAGAACTTCATTTCATGCTTATAATAGATCAGATTCTTTTCATAAGACACATTGTTAAAGCTTGGACCCTGAGCCCCTGCGTAAAATAAGCAAAGGCAGTATTTTTTCATTGGTGCAGGTATCTTAAGCAGTTTTTCCCACTGCTCAATAAGGTTATTCTTTAATTTATTATTGATTTTCATTACTTGATCATTTAATTTTGGTTCAATCTCAGGCCAGATATTAACTAAATAATAATCCAGATTATCTCTGAATATGGCGATGATTTTGAGCAGAATAGGTAGAGCTTCACAGAATTGTGTCAAAGCAGGGAGATTTTCTTTTTCGAAAAGGAGGGATAGATTATTACAGTCTCTGTCATATTCCTTCAGGTATTTAAAACTCTTCTTTTCCAGAGCATCTTTCCAGGCATGATAGTATTTCTCATAGTGTTCGGCAGTGGAAAAATTAAAATAAGCCGGAGTAAAGTACATTAAAGAGGCGAACGGGCCATGATCCATCTGCCAAAAAGATAACAATTCTGCATGGTTACGTAAGAAAGTAAGATCAAGAGGATTAAGAGAAACGAGATATTTTTTTTCATATGCTTTATCATTATAACCTGCACCTGCTAAGGTGTAGATATGGGTTACATAATTGATTCCGATTTCAGTTCCGGCAAATACTTTGTTTGAACTAAGATCTTTCATAAATTTTTTCCAACAGAGTGTGCTTTTTCGAGGATTTCCTGAGACAGTGATAAAGGATCTTCAGGGTCATCATCTTTTTGATCACCTGCAGCCAGGAATGCTATTTGTTCCATCTTGAAGAAACCAGTCAGCCAGTTATCAACATATTTTGGTAATTCCGGGTATGTTTCAAGAGGAGCACCGCAGGTTAAAACAAAGATATATTTTTTACCGTTTACATGACGAATAGTAAACCCAGGCTGGATAAAATAGCACCATCTGTCGAGAAAGGATTTAAATACACCTGTGAGGCCGCCCAAATAGACAGGAGAACCCATTATTAAAATGTCGGCTTCGATGATTCTCTCGATGATAGGATTCAGATCATCCTGACAATGGCATTTATTTCCTTCACCACGGCAATAATCACAATCATAGCAACCCTTAAAATCTATCCCCTGTAAATGAACATATTCAATTTCATGTCCGTTTTTCTCAGCTTCCTGAGTGACACAGTTGATTAAAGTATGAGTTCTGCCATACATGCGGGGACTGCCATTTATTGCTAAAATTTTCATAAATCCTCCCAAAAACATAAATTAATATTTTGTGTAGTTTAGTGAAAATACTATAATTAAGTCAACAAAAAAAGGGTATTTGCATACCCTTTTTCTAATTTATTGTAAGTCTGATTGTGTCAGTACCTTGTCTAATGGTACTGGACGCTAGTCATTAAATAGAGTTCGCAACATATGACTATAGGAAACAAATTATCAAACTCCTCTAATTTTTTATCTGTTAAATAAGCTGGACGCTAGTCCCTTATTTTAGGAGGATGATTTTTCTGCCTTTCATACCGGCAGATGTAGAAATATTAAAGAAATATATTCCGGCACTTAATTGAGTACCCTTCGAGTCGGTACCATTCCAGGTAAAAGTATGGGTACCTGAGCTTAAGTTGTTTTTGAAGATGGTGTTGACTTTTTGCCCTCTGACATTATAAATATCAACAGTCACAAAATCAGTCTGCTTAGCCTGGTAGGACAAATTCAAATTACCATTGGCAGAGTTGAACGGATTGGGATAAATATTCAAAGAAGGAGTTGCTGGAATTATATTATCTTCATTACCTGTACTTGTAACAGTTTGTTCAGTATAATCTGACAGGTTGTCTGAGAATCTCAAAGTAGCTGTCTGCCAACCTGGTTCTGTAAAGTTCCCGGCAAAGGAAACAGAGGTTGAGTAATCAAAAGAAGAGTGGAGAAGGGTATAAGTATTGCCGTTTACAACCACTTCTGCAACCAGTGGGAAATTTCCGTCAAGATCATTGTATAAGGCATTTATTGTAGTATTGTTAACCACAGTACTGAAGCTATAATCAAGTATTTGCGGTAATTGATTGGTATAAGCAGGGATAAAATCATTTTTGATTTGAACCAGTGAAGCTACTCCGATATCGTTAGGGATCAGACTGGTCTGCCCCAGAGACATTTGTTGGGTTAAAGGGAATAAGATCAAGGAATTGGAATAACTTGGCCAAACTCCAAAGTCGGGATCATTAGCTAAATTACTGATATCGACTCCCATCTGCAGTTTGTTACCACTGACATTGGTTTGGATATCGCAGATCCTGGTCAGGGAAGTAAGATCAATCCCATGCATTTTATATAATCCGGAAGAAATAAAAACCGGCACATTAGCATAAACAAAAGCGAAAACTGTAGAATCAATGAAGACAGTTTCCGGATTGACCAGAGCTACCATATAGATATTGAACGACATGCCGGACATGGTAGGAAAGCTGGTTCCATTATTGGTTAAGCCGACGACAAATTTTGTATCGTTAGCTCCGAAGTACAATTTATTCAGATCAAGATAAGTTTGAGAAATTTCACCGAGAGAATCCGCGGAAATTTCTCCGAGTTTATTAAAGTTAGCCGGGAACGTTGTTGAACTGAGATAGGCACTGGAAGCAAAGGTATATTCAAAGGAAAAAGGCATAAGGGCAGCCAAAGAATCGGGGAGAGAACTTTGAATACCTTTGAAATGGAGAACTTGTTCCTGCGTATTATCTGTTGGAATCCAAGCTTGATAAGTTAATCCGCTTACTCTTTCCAAGGTTTTGTTAACAAAGCCTTGGGCTGTACTGTAGCATATCTGTGTGCTGCCCAGAGTGTCGGAAACTGTCTCACATCTGATCAACATACTATCCTGAGCTGTATATGAACTGTGTCTTACATTTTGCCAGAAAGTAAGATCCTGGGCTTGTAAGCAACCTAAAGCTAATACTATAAGGGTAAGCAAAATAGATTTCTTCATTTCTACCTCCATTTATAGTATTAGCGAATCCTGACAAGCCATAATTCGTCAACTACTTTTTTGGCAGATTGTCCCAAAATCCCAGATACATTGTCCATTTTTTTTGTTCAGCCTGATAATAAAAGGTCAGGAATTGTGACTCCCAGGCAGGATTGAGTTTCAAAAGTTTGACATATTCGGAATTGGTTTTATAATTTACTAAATTTTCCTGAGAGGTTTTCCCGCCAATCCAGACAAAATCCTGACCCGATGATTTCTCTTTGACTTTGTCAGATAATCTTCTGATCATTTCTCTATCGTGATCGCCTATCAGAACGATCAGATCTTTGCTTTGCGGATTTTCCAGTTTAAGCAGAGGTTTATATTCTTCAGGGACTTCTTTCCAATCGTAGGGATATCTTTTTAAAACATATTTTTCTTTAATTATTTTACCTTTCTCAATTTTAAGCGGGAACAGATAGTATTTTGTTTCTTCCCCACTGATGCGATAACCGACTTGAAGCTGGTAATATCCTGATAATAAAGCACAACTATAAATATAATTGCTGTCGGCTTCAGGTTGAATATCATTGGGATAGAATCCGTTTTTTTGAGTAATAAGAAGTTGGTTCTCTTCAAGTTTTATTTTTTGACCTAATTCATCTGTAAAGCTTACAAAAAGGTTTTTCCCTGGTTTTTCCTCATTCTTTTTCTTGCCTGAGTCACTCAGGAATTTGCAGGTTTTAATGTCAAAATATTGCCATTTATCCTGATAATAGATCGAAAGAGTTTGAGGAATCTCTGCCAAATCGCAGGGAATATAGTTAGCTTTGTAAACCTGGCATGCCAATATGCGGTACTGAGTATCTGATACTTCTTTCAAATTGGCTATCTTATCGTATGGTAACAAACCTGCTAAAGCCTTTTTCGGATCAATCTTATATTTGCTTTTCATGAATTTGGCTATGCCTGTAATTCTGGTTAGTAATTCTCCTTCTCTCCATTTGGTAAAAATCAAAGGCAATCTAATTCCTGGAATTTCTTCAAAATAAACGGTGGGTGACATTAAATTAACCCAAATCTTATCATCAAACTTCAAACCGGCACGCTTAAAGTCGTTATAAGAAGCCCATAAATTAGCAAATTGACTGGCATTCATCTGATAGAAGTATTTTTTATCCAATTGTAAACAAAGTCTTAAAAATTCCTTATCGGGTTTGGTTTCCAGATAGAATTTGACAAACTCGGCTTTATTTGCTCTGCAATTAACCCAGACCTGACTCAGTACGCTGTCTTTCTCTGCTGCTGGGTCTGGGAAGGGCTGATCTGCTGTCATTTTGATTAATTTATCATAGAACTCATAAACTGCAGATCTTTTTTTATCATAATCTGGTCTTGCCGGCCATTCATAGGAAATCGGTGCGGGGTATTTGAAGGTCAGATCGAGGAAAGGCAGTTCGTCTTTGCTCAGATTAATGACAACGGTTGTATCGTTGGGAGATTCATTGAGGAAAACGTATCCTTTGAGGGAGTCCAGCTCTGCATAGAGAAAAGAAGAACCGGTACCCAGGGTTATGTTTTTTTCACCGAGGGAGTCAGTTTCTACATGCATTAAAGCTCGCAGGGATGCCCAGTTGTAAACCATGATCTGTAGAGGAGTTTTGGGGAGTGGATTGCCATTTTCCTTTGTTTTGATGAGAACTTTCCTGGGCTGATTGTTTTTATTGGCGTATATAGCAGTTGTGTTGAGAAAGGACATATATTTGTTCTTGATGAGAACTTCTTCGCTAGAATCCGGGAAAGCTCCTTCTGAAACGACTAAAACTGCCTTATCGATCAGATTTGTGAACCAGCTTCTGTTTAGATCGTATTCAGGTTCACATCCACCCAGATAATGCCATTGCCCTTTCACAAAGACTTCACACCAGGCATGATTGTTATCGATGTGTGCCCACCAGGGGGTGAAGGCAGGTCTGGCAGGAATCCCGGCAGCTCTGGCAGCTGCTACGAAAAAGATCTGACTCTCCTCACACCTGCCCACATTGCACTTATTCAGAATATCCAAAGGACTCATATCTCTGCCTGAAGTAGGCTCGAAGGATAAATATTTGCGTGACCATAAATTCAGTTCTCTGACTAAATCTTCTGTGTCTTTATTCTTATCAATAATATCCTGAATCCCTGCATTTAGCATCTCATCCCGATAAAACTGAATTCTTTCATCGGAAACAGTGATTTTTGCCACATAGGATAAAAAAACTGCTGCCGGATAATCGTAATCAGAGCTGTCAGCGAGTTTTTTGTAGGATAAATAATGTTTTTCGATTTCTTCAGGATCAGCCGCGTATAATTTACTGCTTTCTTCGGAGGACAATAAAAAGGCCATAAGACCATCATTGTATTTTAGTAAAAAACTACTGTATTGTTTTCGCGTTTTTGTAGGTAAGTTTTTAAGATTATTCAGTGCATTTCTTGTTAATTTTACTTTTAAAGAATCTCCTATGACTACTTTTCCTGCTAAAGAAGACATACATATTGTCAAAATGGTTAGTAACAGAATTAACCTGTTTTTCATAAAACCCCCTTTGATAAGCATTTAATTATTTGTAACTAAGTAAAGCAAATTTTAAGCCTATCTTGAGAATTCGGAAAATAAAAAATACCAATACTTCAGCAGGTTTTCAGTCTTGAGCAATAAAAAAGTACTGAATAAATTAGATTCTGTCAGATTGTGAAGATTCTACTGCACAGTTCGGATTTATTTCAGTTGACAGCTAAGACTTCTTAAATCATCTTATGCATTAGGAAATAATATAAAGATATGTATTCAATTTATCTTTAAGGGAGAAGATAATGCTCGCAGAAGATCTGAAAACAATTCTTCTGGTCGAAGATGATGCCATTACATCTCTTGTGGAAACTGTGACAATAAAAGGTTTCGGGTACGATGTAGTCATTGCTAAGAATGGCATTACTGCTCTCCAAATTATTCAAAGTAATCCTCAGATTAATCTTGTCCTGATGGATATAGATTTGGGTTCTGGTATGGATGGACCAGAGACAGCCAGGAGAATTCTGGAGATTAAAAGTATTCCTATTGTGTTTTTAACATCACATTCTGAAAAGGATATTGTCCAGACTGTCAAAGGAATTACCAGATATGGGTACGTCATTAAAAACTCCGGGAACTTTGTTCTGGAATCAACTATTTCCATGGCCTTTGAGCTTTTTGAAGCTCATCAGAGGGCAGAAGAAAGTGAAGGTAAATACCGCCGGCTTGCTGATAATGCTCCTGATGTTATTTACAGAAGATCTTTGCTTAATCGCAGAATTGAATATATCAGTCCGGCTTGCTTTGCTACCACTGGTTATACTCAACAGGAATTTTATGATGACCCGGGACTCTTTGAAAAAATTCTACACCCCGATTCACGAGAAAATTACATTGCTGAATCGGCAAAGATAAAGCAGGGAAATTTGCAACCAAGTTACGTATATAAGATTCTGACAAAGTCAGGTCAATGTAAATGGATCAATCAAAACAGTATCTATTTTAGAGATGAACACAATAAACCGGTTGCTACAGAAGGCATTGCCCGGGATATTACTGAGATGAAAATCTCAAGAGAATTAATAATACAGAGTGAAAAGAAATATAAAAATATCTTTGAACAAGCTGTAGAAGGTATTTTCCAGACGACTCCCGAGGGAAAATTCATTACCCTGAATCCCGCTTGTTTTAAGATGTTTGGCTATGAAAGTGCCGATGAAATGCAACAAAAAATTACAAATATTGCTGAACAAATCTATGCCAACCCCCAGGATCGGGAAAACCTGAGGCAATTGTTGGCTTCACAACAAAGTGTCTCAAACTTCGAGGTTCAGGCACTTCGGAAAGATGGCTCTTTGATTTGGGTATTGATCAACCTTCGGGAAGTAAACGATGAACTGGAAGGAAAATTGTATTATGAAGGCACTGTCTATGATATTACAGAAAAAAAACAAAATGAAGCAAAAATAGATTCTCTTCTTCAAGAAAAAGAAATTCTGCTCAGGGAAGTTCAACACCGAGTTAAAAATAATGTCAATGCCATGATCAGCCTGCTTTCCCTTCAAGCTGATTCTTACTCAGACACAAACACCTCAGAAGCTCTTCTGAATGCGGCCAACAGAATGCGAAGCATGAGCATTCTTTATGATAAACTCTACAATGCCCCCAATTCCAGGAATATTTCAATTAAAGATTATCTCGAACCTCTCATTTCAGAAATTCTCCTCGTTTATCTTTCAAATGTTAAAATTACTCCCATTGTCAACATTCCGGATATAACTTTCAGAGTCAGGACCATCTGGTCACTCGGGATTATTATCAACGAATTGATCACTAATATGATGAAATATGCTTTTTCATATGTTCCCAATCCAATTCTTACTGTGGAAGCTTATCTTCAGAATGAAGATCTCATCCTGAGCGTAGCTGATAACGGAATTGGACTTCCTCCTGAAATCAACCTCGATAGAAATCGTGGGTTCGGACTAACCCTTGTGGGACTAATGGCCAGACAAATTGATGCAAACTATGAAATCTTCCGGGAAAATGGAACAAAATTCGTCTTTAGCATGAAGTATTACGGACAGTAAGGGAGATGGGGAAGGTGTTAGTGCCTTACAACTAAAATTCTTTCATTTTTGGGCAAAACATGAATTTGGATTTGGGCTAAAGCCCCGAGAGGGGTGGGTTTGTTTATACCCGGCATAAATGCCGGGCCTAGTGATGAACAAAGCCCATTAACCAAGGTTAAGTCAGTCATTATTTGCCTCATCAATAGCCTCCGGTTTTAGCCGGAGGATTAATATTAAACGAATATTCCTCCCTCCCTAATGGCTTCAGCCAAATTCTCTTTCAATAATCATAATGAAAAACAAATTGTCCTATGAAATTCTGTTTTGGATCTGTCTTGTCCAGGTTAGGTGTTAGGGGATTTGTCACTATTTGTAGCAGTGTGCAAAAATGTGACATTGAAATTGATTGAAAGTGTATCAAAATAGAACAACAGTATTCTTGGATAATCCTAAACTATTGCAAGAAAATAAGATACATATTATGGCACAATAGTTGTATTATATCCAACAAATGCATACTTTTTGGCTATGTCAGGAAGTATATCTTAAAAATTGAGGAGGATATAGATGAAATCATTTACAGGAACGATTTTAAGAGTTAATCTCAGCACTTTGGAAATTAAGAAAGAAGCACTTAACCTGGAGCTTGCCGAAAAATTCATTGGGGGGAGAGGTCTTGCTACAAAAATGTTTTTTGATGAAGTGGATGCTAATGTAGATCCCTTCAGTCCTGCCAACAAATTATTCATTACAACCGGACCTTTATCCGGTACCAATTGTCCTACGGGTGGACGGTATATGTCAATCACCAAATCCCCTCTGACAGGCACGATAGCTTCATCAAATTCCGGGGGAAGATGGGGTGCTGAGTTGAAATTTGCCGGATATGATATGATTATCCTTGAAGATAAGGCAGCAAGTCCTATGTATATGGTGATCAATGATGACAAGGTAGAACTCAAATCTGCAGAGCATCTTTGGGGCAAGCTGGTTACAGACACAACAAACACACTATTGGAGGCAGAAGGAAAGAGTCACAAGGTTTTGACCATAGGACCGGCTGGAGAGAAGCTTTCACGCATGGCAGCGATCATGAATGATTTGGACAGAGCCTCGGGACGTTCGGGTGTTGGGGCAGTTATGGGTTCCAAGAATTTAAAAGCGATCGTAGTCAAAGGAAGCCACAAGGTGGAGATTGATGATCCTGAGAGTATGAAAGAGTTATTAAAAACTCTTCAATCCAAAATAAAAGAGAACGGAGTGACCGGTCAGGGCTTACCAGCTTATGGCACGGCAGTACTTGTTAATATTATTAATGAGAGTGGTGCGTTACCGACCCGTAACTTCCAGGAGTCTCAATTTGCAGAGGCAGAAGACATATCCGGAGAATTATTGGCCGAGAAGCATTTGATCCGCAAGAAGGGTTGTTTTGGTTGCCCAATTGCCTGTGGAAGACATGTACGCATGGATGATCAGGAAGTAGGGGGACCGGAGTATGAAACAATCTGGGGTTTTGGAGCAGATTGTGGGATCAATGATATGGGTTCGGTTATTAAAGCAAATTTCTGGTGTAATGAAATGGGTTTGGACACAATATCCACTTCTTCAACAATTGCGGCAGCGATGGAGCTCTATCAGCATGGTAAGATTACAGATGCAGATTGTGCCGGAGTACCGCTTGCCTGGGGAAATGCAGATGCCATCATAGAATGGACCAAGCGGACAGGAATGCGTGTTGGTTTGGGCGATAAACTTGCTGAAGGATCATATCGTTTAGGTGAATTCTTTGGAATGCCGGAAGTTTCCATGACTGTTAAAAAGCAGGAGTTACCAGCCTATGATCCACGCGGAATCAAAGGACAGGGTCTTGCATATGCAACATCTAACCGTGGTGGATGCCATGTAAGAGCGTATCTAATCAGTCCGGAAATATTGGGTTTGCCGGAGAAGTTGGATAGATTGAGTTATGAGAACAAGCCTTTCTGGGCGAAGATTTTCCAGGATTTAACAGCGACCATAGATTCCTCGGGTATGTGCTTATTCACATCATTTGCGTTAGGTGCAGATGATTATGCCTCTATGTTAAAGTTTGCCACCGGATTCGATTATGATGCAACCAAGATCCTGCAAGCAGGTGACAGAATTTGGAATCTGGAGAGAATCTTCAATTTCAAAGCTGGATTGACAGGAGCCGATGATACTCTGCCGGCCAGACTGTTGCATGATCCGGTTGTTGCAGGACCATCCAAAGGACATGTTCACGAATTGAATCTTGTCTTGGGAGATTACTACAAATTACGTGGCTGGGATGAAAAAGGATATCCTACCCCGGAAAAAATAAAAGAATTAGGCTTATAATAGTAAAACATTATATTGTAGTAGGGGTAAATAATTATTTACCCCTGCTTTTTTATATGAAGGAGCCGATTTATGAAAGTAACAGTAAAACTATTTGCTACTTTAAGGGAAGGAAGAGGTAAGATCATGGAGTTTGATTTTCCGGAACAATCCCTACTTGCCCTGGTTATTGAGCATTTAAAAATTGACAGCAAAGATATAGCCATCCTATTGGTAAATGGTCACGATGCGAAGCCTGCACAGGAATTGCAGGAAAGGGATTTAGTGGCGATATTTCCACCGGTAGGAGGAGGCTGATGTCCTTGAGATATGCCAGGAACAAACAGACGATCTCAGAAGATGAGCAGGTAATCTTGTCTCAGGTAAAGATTGCCGTAATTGGTTGCGGAGGTTTGGGCGGATATATAGCAGAGCAACTTTGCCGTTTGGGTATTGGTGAGCTTACTTTAGTTGACTATGATGTATTTGAGGAGTCAAATTTAAACAGACAGATTTTAGCGAATACGGGGAATTTAGGTCAGTTCAAAGTGGAAGAAGCCGGAAAAAGATTGCATTTGATCAATCCATCTACCAAACTTAATTTGATCAGAGATAAATTTTCCAGCGAAAATGCTTCTCTGATTTTAGCTGAATGTGATCTTGTAATGGATGCCTTGGACTCAATTACGGCCCGGTTGGCATTGCAAAAGGCTTGTTCTGCTTTACAAATACCATTTATTCACGGAGCGATTGCAGGTTGGTATGCACAGATAACAACAGTTTTTCCAGGTGATGACACGCTGAATACCCTTTATTCCAATCAGGACTCCAAGGGGATAGAAAAAGAACTCGGAAATCCGGCGTTTACCCCGGCTGTTGCTGCATCCTGGCAGGTTGCAGAGGCTGTGAAAGTATTGCTGAAAAAGGGTGAAATACTTCGCAAAAAGATATTGTTTATCAACCTTCTCGATAATGAAATGGATACAGTAGAACTATAAAACAGGGATTTCTTTCATTTTGTCGTAATTTCTTTAATAAAACTCTTGACAACAAAATCCCGATTTATTAAATTATATACAGGTTGGCATATGAGATTATATAGTCTCTACCCAATATGATACTCATAGGAGTTTGAAGATCTTTTCGTTTTCCTCCTGTTTGGGCTATCGAAGTAGAGAAACCACCTTAATAGGAGAAAAAAGAATGGAAAACAAAAAACTCTACGTAGGTAATTTAAATTACCGTGTTAATCAAGAAGATTTATCAAAGCATTTTGAAGCTTATGGCGAAGTTGTTAGTGTAAGAATCATTGAAGGCAAAGGATTTGGATTTGTTGAATACGGAACTGACGAAGATGCAGCTAAAGCTATGGAAGCCTTAAATGGTACTGAATTCCAAGGTCGTACATTAAGAATCGATATCGCTCAGCCTCCAAAAAGAGATGACAGATTCGAAAGAAGACCTCCAAGAAACAATAACAGCAACGGTTATAACAGAAACAGATAAGTAAAATTTCACGCCAACCAACCTTTAGGTGATCTGCCCGGATCACCTTTTTTTGTTTAAATAATCTGAAATAGTAAATACAACAAGTTCAATGCTGGAGAACTTCCTTCAATGGACTATATAGACGAGTAACTCACAGACAAGAAGATCCGGGTTAGGGTATAAATGCTTAATCCCGAACTGTGCAGTAGAATCTTCACAATTTGGCTGAAGCTATTTCAGTTGGCAGTGTGAAGTAGGCAGGGGGCAGTGGGAGGGGGAAAACAACTCATCCTCTGATCCTTCCCTTACAAAGGGAAGGAGGCACTGAATCCAATCTCACTCACCATATATTTATTATATAAATCGTTCGATTGCAAGCCTTCACTTTTCATGATCTTCGACCCAGCTTGCAAACCTCTACTGCACAATCCGGGTTAATCCCGAAATAATTGTTCACAGCCTGAGTCGTAAGGTTTTTATTGACTTTTATCCTGTTTATTTAATTTTAAATTTTTAGAATATCAAAATTGAGATGATAAATTACTGCATTCTGAATGCTTGGTAAATATCTGTAATTATAGGAGTATGTGTGAGAAAGTATTTAATCTTGTTGATCTTAATGTCCGGAATGTCATTATTTTCCACTGAGTTGGATTTAAAAAAGGATTTAGACCAAAAGCATGGGCATCTTGAAATCACTTCTGATATTCCGGGAATTCGAGTTTTTTTAGATGGAAAATTTTTAGAAACTACACCTGTACAAAAATTTGCCTTGCCCACAGAAACATACTTATTATCATTCCGCTACAAAAATGAATTGCTGGAAGAAAGGATTATTGAAATTGAGGAAAAATACTATGTGCAAACAATTAATATTCTTGATCATCGGGCAAAAATAACTCTGAAAAAGGATTATGATGCCATAATTCAGTTGAATGACACCATTATCAGTGCAAACACTTATGTTGGTTATGTGAAACCGGGAAAATACAGTTTAAGTGTTACAGTGAATAATGAAGTGCTTTTTTCTAAAAAGTATTCTTTATCAGCAGGAGATATAATTGACGAAGATTTTGTCATCACCAAGAACAGTGTCAGTGACATTGAGATAAAAAGTGCTTCCGGGAAGAATTATCCTGTCTATATTGGCAACGATTTTCTGGGAAATATGCCATGTCTTCTCAAGGCAGTGCCTGCGGGTGACTATGAGTATTATACAGTGATTGAAGGGAAAAATAAGTACTTTTCTGTAGCAATGAATGAATTTATTAACCCTAAAATTCAAAAAATTATTGGACAGGAATATGATATTATCAGGAAAAATATTACAATAAAATCAAGTACTCCAACAAATTATTCTGTTTCCCAAGGTTCTCAATTGTTGGGAATTACACCTTTGACTCTTACCAATCAGAAAAAAGGTTATTATAAATTTACAGGTAAGGTTGATGACTTGATTTTGAATCTAAAATTAACTCCGGAGGATTTTAATGACCAGGAGATAACTTTAGAGATTTCAGACAAGGCAATTTCCCTGGCAAGAGAGTACTATAATACTAAAAAAGTACAAAATAAATATATTTGGGGATTGGTTACTGCACTTTCAATAAATCTTGGGCTGAAGATATATGCAGAATCAGAATATCTTAATTACAAAAATGCCAAAGATTCTGACCAGGCAAAATCTTATAAAAACAAAACAAAAAAGGGCTATACTTATCTTAATTATTCTTTTGGTATTGATCTGTTCTGTATTTCTGGTATTGTTTACCAGCATTTCATCAAAGAGACACATACTGCAAGAATTAATAAAGTAATCCGGGGGAAATAGAATATGAGAAAGCATTTAAATAGAATTTCCTTTCCAAAGTTAATTTTATGGGGGTTCATCCTCATAACGCTAGCCTGTCAAAACTCATTAAAATGGGAGAATGAATTTGACAGAGACAATCCACTGCCAGACAAACCCTTAGTACTTACTTGCAGTTTGACGGCATACAATAAAATTTCACTGAACTGGAATGATGTTTATGCCAACGAAGCAGGATTTATGGTCATGCGATCTAAGTATAATGCAGATAATTATATACAAATAGCAAGAGTACTCCCCAATACAACAGTATTTACAGATAGTGTACCAGATGTAAATCAAATTTATTATTATTTAGTTGTGGCTTATAATAGTAATCAGTTTAAAATTAATTCCAATGTGGTCATCGTCGAAAAAACAAAACCCCCGGTCATTACTAGTTGTAGTCCAATCTCTGTAACTCAGATGAAATTGATTTGGACAGATGTACTATGTGAGAGAGGCTATGTCGTAGAACGGAGAACAGAAGGAAATGAGCTTTGGGAAGTTGTATCTACTTTGCCTGAAAACAGCACGGAATATATAGATGATTTTTCTGCAGCAAAAAAAATCTATTATTACCGATTGAAGGCACTAAGTTTTTGGGGAGATACTGATTACTCAAATACAGTGAATAAAGATTTTATGCCCTCCTCACCAACTGATCTCGTTATTCAACAAGCTGGTCCAAATATTAGTTTAACCTGGACAGATAATTGTAATTGGGAACAAGGATATAAGATTGACCGGAAGGTAGGTAATAATAATTGGCAAACTGAGTATCAGACTGTTACTTCCAATAATTTTATTGATACTATGGCATATTATAATGTTCCAATTCAGTACCGGGTGTATGCTTATCATAAAGAATTGGTTTCACAATCTGTAACACAATCAATTCAAATCGATTTAACTGCACCAACAAATTTAACTTTAACACAGAGTTCAATTAGCACTGTGTCCTTAAGCTGGACTGGTATTAACACATTTGAGCAAGGTTACCAAATTGATAGGAGAGTGGGTACTGAGGATTGGGAAATTGCTTATGCAACAGTAGCAAGTAACTCTTATGTGGATAATTCATTTAGTCCCGGCTCGAGTATCACTTACAGGGTTTATGGCTATACATATGTTGACGAAGGGTTTTCTGTTGAAAATGAAATTACAACTATTGGAGAACCGGTTATGGTTGCTGTTGCAGGAGGAACTTTTTCAAATGGTACATCCAATGTTACTTTATCATCTTTTCAAATTGGTAAATATGAGTTATCCCGGAGCTATTATGAATTTATTATGAACAATGAATCATCATATGATCCGGACTATTACAATGAGCCAATTCATCATGTTAACTGGGAAAATAGTATAGTGTTTTGTAACAAATTGAGTATTTTTTTAAATTTAACACCCTGTTACAGTTATTCAAATTATGGAACCTCCCCGGATAACTGGCCTAATCACTGGTATGATTCAGACAATCAAACTGCCTTGAATTGTAATTGGTCTGCTAATGGATACCGTCTTCCAACAGAGGCTGAGTGGCAATTTGCTGCAAGAGGAGGAAACTCTACTCATAACTATACTTATAGTGGATCAAACAGCTTATATCTAGTGGGCTGGTATAGGGCAAATTCGCTAGGTCAACTTCACTATTCAGGAATGATGCAGCCAAATGAATTAGGCTTGTTTGATATGAGTGGTAACGCCAATGAATGGTGTTGGGACATATATGGCAATTATCCTCCGGGAAATGTAACCAATCCTCATGGAGCCGCAACTGGAACAGACAGAGTTTATCGGGGTGGATATTGGGATGCTGTTAGTGACTTATGCACGACAGAATATCGTTATCATGCAAGTGGATCAAATCAATCTATGTTTTCACTTGGTTTCAGGATATGCAGAAATGGGCTGTAAGCATATTAAAAAAGCCTTCCGGGTGGAAGGCTTTTAAAAAGACAGAATGTTATTATTCCGGATTATAGATCAGGACTTTTTTATTTTTAGCTCTCCATTGAGCATATTCGTCTTTGATCTGCATGGTAAAGAATAATTTCTTATTCTCATTCTCAAAAGTTATGATGTCGATATAATGCATATTACCATCTTTACCTTTAAAACTTTTCTGAGGATATTCAATATCGATTTCGTTTTTATTACGAATAATGGTGATTTCATTCACATTAATCCCGGGCATTATTTCTATACTGGCTCTGGCTTCTACCTTGCCAGTATTGACATCTTTAAACTTAATATCCATTTTTTCAACTCCACTTCAATTATTACACATCCATTTTATCAAATGGGTGTTTTTAGACAAGCTTTTTTTATTAATCCAGCTGAATCAGTAAATACTTGATTTTTCTAAATTCTTCAGGATTTGTTATTTTCAAAATAGTAACATTGGCACTTTCCGGTTTCAGAATATAGGAATTGGTGTTTTGTGCTGTCAGAATCTTGATTTTCTTGAGACCGGCACTTATGGAAATATCACTTTCTTTGGCAACATTGATAGATAACATTTTTTCGGAATTGAAAGAAGTGTTCATTTTAGCTTTGGTAAAGATACCGCCCTTGTCGAGATATCCACTGTCAATGAGTTGTTTCTTTACCCCAATGGCATAGTAAACTGTATTCAAAAGATCATTTTGTTTGTTAATCATTTCTGTTTGCTGATCAATAGTTTCATTCTGAGCATTTATAGTAGAGCCTTGTTCTGTAATAGTATCTTCCCTGACAGCAATTTCCTGCAGAGCTTTTTCTCTTTCATTTCTGATGGTTTGGGTGAGACTGTCCACCTGGTTGCGGAGTTCAATGATCATGGCTTCTTTATCTGCAATTTGTTTCTTCAATTTATTGATCAGCTTACCCATCCCGGAAATACGGAGGGTCTTTCTCTGCATTTCTTTTTCCAGTTTATCGAGTTTGATTTTGTTTTGCTGGATGTAATTATCAATATTTTGGATTGAGTTAAGGATTTTATCTCTTTCTGAAATTGCGGCAGAATCCCCGATTTCAGGATTAGTTGCAATCATATGGATCATCATTTCTTTAGTATTAATTGCTTCCAAAGAATCTTGGATCTCCAGTATTGCACCGGTTGTTTGATTATAATAACCTTCTAATTCAGCTTTCTGTTTTTTTAGTTTGCCGTTATTAATAACCATGATAGCCAGAGAAACACACAGTACTATACACAGCACCATCAATGTTATCTTACTTGCAGACATATATTTCCTCCAGGAGATATTTTTTCAATGAATCTCAGAAGTAATAAAAAAAGTCAAGGAAATTAATTTATAAGTCTAATATGGTTAAAAGTTGAGGAAATCCTTAGTCCCAAGTAGAATTGTTTAAACCCGCAGGCAGTTTTTAATTATTAATTATCAATTATTAATTATTAATGAGAGAAGGTAATTATTGAAACCTACAGCTTTTTTCAATTTATGAATTGGTCAGTAGATTTTTAAAACCCGCAGGCAAGTTCTATGTTGCGAGTAGGCATTTCTTAGGTGTTAAGCAGAAAAGCATCTCATCTTAACAGACTCATGACTCATCACTCATGACTCATGACTAATAAGAGACCCTCTTGTTCCTTGGTGTTGCTGAGGAAAAATTGAAGTTAAATCTGGTTTTTGAGGTTTATTTGAGAACTTGTAAAATGATTACAGCTTTTGTTTCTTGACAAATTTTCAGCATATTTGTAATTCTTGTAATCTTAAAGGTGAAGACACCAATTTTAATGTGAAAGGGGTTTTTATGGAAAACTATTTTAATGGTTACTATCGTTTCCCGACAATTTGTCAGGATAGAATAATCTTTGTAGCAGAAGATGATTTGTGGACAGTTCCGACAATAGGCGGTATTGCACAACGTTTGACTGCTAATTTGGGCGAAACATCCCAGCCTGTTTTCTCTCCTTGTGGAAAATGGATTGCCTTTACCGGTAGAGAAGAAGGCATGTCGGAGATCTACCTAATGCCTTCAACAGGCGGACCGGCCAAACGCCTGACCTGGCAGGGTTCACCGTGTGCTGCAGTGACCTGGAAGGATAACAAAATCATTTACGCTTCCTTATATGCTTCAGCTAACTCAAATTGGGAATTGTTTAGTATCGATTTAGAAGGAAACCAACCCGAAAGATTACCTTACGGACTTGCCCGTTACATCAGCTATGGAGAGAAAGGCAATGTTTTAGGCCGCAATACTGGAGATTTGGCCAGATGGAAACGCTATCGTGGTGGTACCGCAGGAGTATTATGGATCGATAAAACAGGTGAGGGTTATTATGAAAAACTGGAACCTGTAAAAAGTAATTTATCATATCCGCTCTGGATAAAAGATCGGATTTATTTTGTAGCAGATGAAGATGGTATTGGAAATATTTATTCCTGTACGCCTGATGGGGGAGATGTTAAACAGCATACTTTCCATCAGGAATTCTATGCCAGAAATCTCCAGTCAGACGGTATTAATATCGTCTATCATGCCGGAGCCGACCTGTTTGTTTACAATGTGGAAAAGAACACGAATACAAAGTTGGATATTCATTATGCGAGTCCTTTGATTCAAAAGAACAGGAAATTTGTCAATCCTGTTGATTATGTAGATGAATGTGAACTTTCTCCTGATGGTGGTAAAATCATGCTCAATTCCCGCGGAAAGCTCTTTACTATGGGTTGTTGGGAAGGCTCTGTGATGCAGGCCGGAAAACTGCAGGGAGTCAGATATCGTTGTAATACCTGGTTCAATGATAAGAAACGAATGCTGACTGTCTCTGATGAGGGTGGTATTGAGCATTTAGAAATCCATAATATTGAAGACAAAAATGATGTTAAAGTAGTTGAACATGAAGACATGGGCAGAATTCTAAGGATTTATGCTTCTCCTGCCAAGGACGATTTTGCCATAATCAATAACAGATTGGAAATAAAGATTTACCGTGCAGAAACTGGAGAAATAACTTTAATAGATAAGGGGTTACATGCCAATATTGGAGGTTGTGACTGGTCCCTTGACGGTAGCTGGTTTGCTTATGCGATTGCTTTGACAAACAGAACCCAAAGTATTAAGATTTATTCATTAGAAGAGAATTTATCAAGAGTTGTCACCAATCCGATTTTAGCGGATGATGAACCTGTATTTGATCCAGAAGGTAATTTTTTGTATTTGGTCTCAGCCCGGACGTTCAATCCTGTTTATGACCATATTCACTTTGATCTTAGTTTTACTAAACCTTATAAGCCATATTTAATCACTTTAAGAAAGGATGTCTTAAATCCTTTTATTAAACAAGTTAAGCCTTATGAAGATGAAGAGGATGAAGACAAGGATGATAAGGATAAAAAAGAAGGTCATACAGAAGAAAAGACAGAAGATAAGAAAGATGAGAAAGTAAAAGAAGAAGTCAAAAAAGTCGTAATCGATTTTGATAGTATCCTGGATAGAATCATAGCTTTCCCTGTTGATGAAGGAAATTATGGTAATTTAGCAGCAGTTGAGGACAGAGTTTTCTATATGTCCTATCCTGTTGAAGGTGCTCTGACGCATGATGATGCAGATGAACCTCATTCCAATTATACTTTAAAAGTATATGACTTCGAAACTTTGGAAGATCATACCTTCCTGCATGACATTAATGGATATTCTTTAAGCAGAGATAAAAAAGCACTTTTAGTCGGTTTTGAACATAAGTTGAGAGTAGTCAGTCCCCATAAAGGTGCAGAGGAAGAATTACCCAAAGAAGAAAAACCATCACGTAAGAGTGGCTGGATAAATTTAAATCGGATCAAAGTATCTATTGATCCGACTTCAGAATGGAAACAAATGTTCTCAGAAGCCTGGAGACTGCAGAAAGAATATTTCTGGAATGAAGATATGTCGGGCATAGACTGGCAGAAGATCCATGACCGGTATTTCCCGTTAGTGGAAAGAGTTGCATCCCGTCTGGAATTCTCAGATCTTGCCTGGGAAATGCAGGGAGAATTGGGAACTTCTCATTGTTATGAATTTGGCGGGAATTATAAATCCAGACCTGTTTACCGGATAGGGCAGCTTTGTGCTGATTTTGTCTATGATAGTGAAAAGAATGCCTATCGGATAAAAGATATAGCAAAGGGAGATGTTTGGAACTATCAATCTCCACTCAGAATGCCGGGTTGCAATATTGTGCAAGATTCTCTGTTATATGCAATTAATGGTGAGTATTTAAGCAAAGAGATTAGTCCGGAAAAGTTACTGGTAAATCAGGCTAATATGGAAATAGAATTAACTGTTTCCGATCCTGATGGCGAAAACAGAAGAAAGATCAATTTAAAAACAATAAAGAGTGATTCCGATGTCAGATACCGTGACTGGGTAGAGAAAAACAGAGAATATGTGCACCAAAAAACTGATGGGAAAGTCGGATATGTCCATATTCCGGATATGGGAGCCTATGGCTATGCTGAATTTCACAGATATTTTCTGACAGAATTAGAGCATGACGGATTGATTGTAGATGTCAGATTTAATGGTGGCGGGCATGTTTCAGCCTTGATCTTAGAGAAATTAGCCAGAAAGAGAATCGGATATGACCTGACCCGCTGGTTTGGCTCTGAACCTTATCCCGGGGATTCAGTAGCAGGACCGATAATCGCCCTGACCAACGAATTAGCCGGATCTGACGGAGATATTTTCTCGCATTCTTTCAAACTGATGAAACTGGGTAAATTAGTCGGAAAACGGACCTGGGGCGGAGTTATAGGTATTTGGCCTCGTAATTGGCTGGTGGACGGAACAGTAACAACTCAACCGGAGTTTAGCTTCTGGTTCAAGGATGTGGGTTGGGGAGTCGAGAATTACGGAACCGATCCGGACATAGAAGTGGATATTGCTCCGCATGATTATGCTGCAGGCAAAGATCCACAGTTAGACAGAACTATAGAAGAGATTCTGAAAGATATAATTGAGAATCCGCCTTTGAAACCGGATTTCTCGCAGAAACCTAATCTGAAATTGCCGTATAAGAGAAAGGTATCAGGTGCCAGGTGTTGGGTGTCAGTAGCATGTAGGGGCTGACTCCCACGTCAGCCCAGGTATAACCAGACTTTAGACTGGTCTCTTGTTTTTCGTAGGGGCGAACCTGTGTGTTCGCCCATTTTTGGGAATAACCGACGTCTCGTCGGTTCAAGAGGCAGAATCTAATGATTAATGAGTCCACAGTAAATAAGTCATTATCCACTGGAAGAGACGCTTAATAGAACGCGGATTAACGCTGAAAACGCGGGTAATCACAGATGGAAAATAGGTGTCAGGTTCCAGGTGTCGGGTGTCAGTGGAAATATTGGGCTGACTTCCACGTCAGCCCAGGCAGAACCTGTCTTTAAGCGGTTGCATTAATCTTCGTAGGGGCAAACCTGTGTGTTCGCCCTTTTTTGGGAATAACCGACGTCTCGTCGGTTCAAGAGGCAGAATCTAATGATTAAT
>CAYQPF010000004.1:91789-105046 GCA_964419225.1 uncultured Candidatus Cloacimonadota bacterium
ACGTCAGCCCAGGCAGAACCTGTCTTTAAGCGGTTGCATTAATCTTCGTAGGGGCGAACCTGTGTGTTCGCCCCTTTTTTGGGAATAACCGACGTCTCGTTGGTTCAAGAGGCAATACTCAATTATTGATTATCAGTGAGTCTGGTCTAAAAACTCAAAGTTGAAATTCTTAAAGTCGCTTTTTGACTTCTTTTTATACTCTTTAATTTTTGAAACCTTTAAAACCAACAATAAAGATTTTCTTTTTGTGCCTTTTGTGTTTTTTGTGGCTATTCTTGGTCGTTTTGAGTTTTTTAGAGTGAACTCATATGTTTTTCTGCACTCGCAAAAAAAGATATTGACAAAATAAACGGGTTTATGTTATAAACCGGTTCATATTGAGGAGGTACTATGAAGGACTCAAATCTCGAAGGGATTAATTCCCAAATTACGCATGAAATGCTGCATAGCGATGGCATTTCCGAAATCGTGGTCAGCCTGTTATTTATTATTATTGGCTGGTCCTTTACTTATGATGCGATAAAAATACCCATTTTCGCTATTCCTTTTATTCCTATGTTAATCCGTTCTTTACGCCGTAAAATAACCTGGCCCAGGTTGGGTTATGCCAAGGTAAAAGTGAAAGGGAAAGCCATCTTAATGTTTATTCCGGCGATAATTTTAATTTTTGGCTTAGCCGGATTTTTATTGAGTAAAAACTCCGGTCAGGCTATTCAGGATCAGGTCTTTTCCATAATGTCAGGCATAATTCTTATTCTTCTTTTCGGGTTTTTATTATACAGAGCCAAAGAGGAGCATAGCAGGCTTTATCTGTTCATAGCTTTTTTACTGCTTTCTTTTTGTGTCATGCTTTATTTCCACGTTCCGAAACCCATCATCGGGTTGATTATGATAACAATTGCTTTTTTTGGTTTATGCTCAGGCGTGTATAAAATGTATAATTTCCTCAAAAAATATCCGGTGCTTAAAGAAGATGAATGAAGAAAATGACTTATTACAGGTAACTGAAATCGACAGATTGATCCATGAACCTGCGAGATTGAAGATTATCCTATATCTTTATCTGGTAGAAAATGCTGATTTTATCTTTCTTCTGAGAAAAACAGGATTATCCAAGGGAAATTTATCGGTTCAGTTGCAAAATCTGGAAGCAGCCGGTTATGTGGAAATAGAGAAAAGTTTTGTGGAGAGAATTTCCAGAACCATGATATGTCTCACTCCTAAAGGCAGAAAAGCTTTTCAGGATTATAAAACCAATATTAACAGCATTCTCCAACAAACTGATGAGAAGGAGGAATAGAGTTTCAAATAACAAAAAAATCCTATTTAAATAATTAAGGAAACAGCAGTGATATTAGGAAACGCTGAAGCCTTTTGTTTTTGGGAGATTGGGCAGCTTGCCCAATTTAAAGGGTTTAAACACTATATAAAACGCGGATTATCGCTGAAAACGCGGGTAAGCACAGATGTGAGAAACTATGTATCAGGTGCCCAATGTCGTTGACTTAAGCTTTCCATCCTCAAATTCCCCTCCATCTCGGAGGGGTGGCAGCTTGCTGACGGGGTGGTTAAATAATAGTTTTTCCTTATTTTTTCTTAAGTCAACGGCATTGGAAAGGTATCAGGTGCTAGTCGCAATGTAGGGGCTGACTCCCACGTCAGCCCATGTATAACCAGCCTTTAGACTGGTTTCCTGTTTTCGTAGGGGCGAACCTGTGTGTTCGCCCTTTTTGGGAATATCCGACGTCTCGTCGGTTCAAAATGTGGACTCAGCCTTTAATCACAGCCAAAGGGAAAAGGGGAGTAACGATTTCCACGAGATCGGTTTGATTTTGCATAACCTGATCAAGATCTTTATAAGCAGAAGCAGCTTCGTCGAGATCATTTCTTTTATGCATTCCATGTAGAATACCGGATTCATTAAGCTTATTAATCTCTTCCTGCAAATTGAGGGTGTCTTTTGCTTTGGCCCGACTCATGATACGGCCTGCACCATAAGAACAGGAGTGAAAGCTTTCGGGATTACCTTTGCCTTTAACGATGTAGCTCTTACGGCCCTGTGCTCCAGGGATAATGCCTAATTCACCTGCTTTGGCACTTGTAGCACCTTTACGATGGACAATGACCTGCTCTCCAAAATGTTCTTCTAGTGCTGCATAATTATGTGCAATATTGATGAAATCAAGAAATTCAACATTGTTTAAAACATTACTGAAGATATTTTTAATGAAGTTCATCATATGCAGACGGTTTGCCAGAGCAAATTCCACACAGTAATTCATTTCAGCAAAATAATTCTGTCCTTCCTGTGAAGCAAAAGGAAGGCATGCAAGGTCAAACTTTTGCGGAATATTGTATTTATTGCCTATTGTTTTAGCGAGTTTATTGTAATATTCGGCAACTTTTAGGCCTATGTTACGACTGCCTGAATGGATCATGATCCAGACGTAACCTGCGGGATCTTTCTGAATCTCGATGAAATGATTTCCGCTGCCAAGAGTTCCCATCTGACTCAAAGCACTTTGGTATTCCTTATGTACAATGCCGTTTTTAATGATTTTGGCTGAGTCGGGCATGAGGTCTTTACCCTGAGGTATTTTATGATGCTCAAAACCCACAGGAATAGTCTGCCGTATGTCTGAAACTATTCTTTTGAGCAAGTTTTGTGGCAGATCTTGGAGATTAGTTTTCTGAGCACACATACCACAGCCGATATCGACACCCACAGCATTGGGAATTATTTCACCAAGTGTGGCAAGTACACCACCAATAGGCATGCCGAACCCCATATGAGCGTCCGGCATGATCGCAATATGTTTATGTACAAAAGGCAGATTAGCCAGATTGAAGGCTTGCTGCATGGCAGCATCATCCAAATCATCCAGCCAAAGTTTTATGGGAAACAACTCAGAAGTAATTAACTTCATAAGGGAGTTACGAGTCTTTGGTCTGTCTGCATAAAGATTTCACCATCTCGGATTTCCACTACTCTGTCAGCAGTTCTGGCAAGATGAGGGTTATGGGTGACGAGAATAATGGTGATGCCATGTTCCTGGTTCAGGTTTTTAAGAACTGCACCTATTTCATCGCTTCTTTTGCTGTCGAGGTTCCCGGTTGGTTCATCAGCGAGCAGGATTTTGGGTTTGTTTACCAATGCTCTGGCGATGGCCACTCTCTGCATTTCTCCACCGGAGATCTGACTGGGCAGATGGTTGAGTCTTTTATCTATGCCCAGAGATTCTGTGAGATGTTTGAAGTATAGAGGATCATCATTATTCTTATAAAAAGCGAAAGGAAGCAGAATATTATCTTTCACCGAAAGAGTGGGAATGAGATAGAATTTCTGGAAGATATAACCGAAGTTTTCTCTTCTGATATGAGTGAGTTTTCTTTCAGAGAGGAAGTATTTCCCATTGAAAATCTGTACATCATTGATATACATTTCACCTGAAGTAGGATTATCAAGACAACCGAGAATATTGATCAGGGTTGTTTTACCGGAACCGGAAGGACCTACGAAAGAGACGAATTCACCTTCTTTGATGTCGAGACTGATGTCTTTTACCGCTTCGACTTCTTCGGTTCCTCTATGGTATAATTTTCTGAGATTATTTGCGACTATCATATTAATCCACCTCATTTCTAATTGCTTCCAGGGGTCTGATGCTGGCAGCTTTCCAAGCCGGATAAATCCCGCTGAGGATGCCGATCAGGGTAATGATCCCGATGGTCATGAGAGTCAGTTTCCAGTCAATCTGGATGAGGGATCCGGTCGGGGAATAGGGGAGTAAAGCTCTGATCATGAAATCAGTAAACTTACCCAGAGCGAAGGATAGCAGACTGCCGATGATGCCTCCTAAAACGCAAAGGATAACTGTTTCAAACCAGATGAGTTTGAAGATATCTCCAGCCATTGCACCCATACTTTTGAGGATACCAATTTCCTGATATCTTTCAATGACAGACATCAGGATCGTGTTGATAACACCCACCATAGCGATGAGGATGGCGATTATGGCAATCGAGAGTACCATGACCTTGGCAGTGGCAACAAGGCCGGTAATTGTTTGTTTGACTTGGGCCATGGAAACCACCTGTACATCAGGAAGTTTATAGAGCTGGTCTTCAAACTTGGTAAGGTCTGCTTCTTTTTTGACTTTTATCCCGACACTCGTGATTTTATCTTCATTATCATAAATCTTCTGTAAGGTGTGAATGGGGATGAAGATCGTGCCGTCATCCTGAGTACCGCTTCTTTCGAGGATTCCTACAACTTTCAGTTCAATATTTTTATCGGGGATAAGAAGCATGTCACCGACTTCGCGTTGTTCTAACTCAGCGGCTTCATAACCGATAACGACTTCTTTAGCCAGCGGATCTTTAAACCAATTACCCTGTTTAAATTTCAGGAATTGCTTCATCGACGGATATGTAGCCGGATCTACACCCAGATAAGCACTGATCCCGCCTTCTTCACCTTTATTGGGATCGAAGACAGCCTGCATCATCATGGGGGTCAACGCATCTACTTCGGGTCTGTTTTTTAGGGAATCAAGAATTGAAGCCGGCATATATTTCAAGCCGGTCCCGCCTTTCAACATAAGAGTCGCTGCTTCGTAAGGACATCCCTTAGCTGTAAGCAATACCTGAAATCCCAGGTTATCGATATCATTGTTTAGCGAAGCTTCATAGCCTCTGTTAAAGCCCAGCAGACTCAGAAGAACCCAGGCTGAAAGGGCTATGCCGATGACAGTCAAAAAACTTCTCATTTTCTTACGCAGAAGGTTTTTGTATGCTATTTGATAAATATTTATCATTTTACCTCCAAATCATCAATTAAGGGCAAATTTATTTGTCCTTACAATATAATAACCAAACCTGTCAAGAAATGCTACAAACAATTTGACAAAATCAAACAAAGCGTGAAGGTGTGATCAGTGGGCAGTAGGCAGTGGGCAGTGGGAGATTTCGACAACCCATCCCCGTCCCTTCCCTTTTAGTAAGGGAAGGGGGTAAATAGATAAGTGGGCAGTGGGCGGTGTGTAGTAAATGGAGAGGATAACAAGATGAAGATGTTCCGGGAAATCCATAAGTATATTAAGCAGCAAAGAGAGAATTCTTATTGGCAGAAAAGAAAGAAAGCCGAAGGTGTTTTGCAAAATAGCTGGTACAAAGATATAATGCTCTTAATGGCAGAAGAGAAAGATGATATTTTTTTGACGGATAAGGTTGTGGGAGATTTTGGCTGCGGACCCAGAGGGACATTGGACTGGATAGAGACAACCAAATTCAAATTTGGGATCGATGTATTGAGTCTGGCTTATTTGGATTTGGACATTGATCTTAGCAAAACTACATATCTTACGTGTAGTGAAACCAAAATCCCGGTAGCAAATGACTTTTTTGATTATTTATTTACTCTCAATGCTCTGGATCATACTCAAAATCTGGAATTAATGTGTAATGAGATTTGCCGTATAATCAAGCCTGGAGGTATTCTAATCGCAGGATTTAACATGAATGAGAGCTTCACCTTAACAGAACCGCAAACTTTGACAGAAAGTAAGTTAAATAAATATTTGTTAAACAATTTTGAGATCCTGAGTGAAAAGCGAACTAACCACAAAGCTGGTTTGAAAATAGCTGAGGTCTATCAACAGACAAATGCAGCGGATTTGAATAAATCTTATATTCTCTGGGTAAAAGGGGTAAAGAATTATTAATTATCAATGTGAGAGAGAAAAGCCTGGAGAGACACTTCTTCCACCCACACCTTAATCCTCCCTAACCAGGGAGAGGAAATTAAACTCGACTTGTGCATTAGATGACAGATGGATAAGCTCAAGATTTTGTGGAATAGTGGCTTACAGATTTGCGATGTCATATTCGTAAATATTTCAAGCGAATCTCGTAAGTCATCTAAACGCAAAAGATTCGCTTAGACGCTGTCCAGCTACTGCATAAGTTGGGTTAAATGGTGCTGTTCAAAATTTGTACTGATACTGTTTATTCTTATTCGAATGTTAAAATATTTACGGAATTTTCATTTCCACCGATAATTCCTTCTCCCTGCCGCTAGGGAGAAGGTTAGGATGAGGGTATATTAATCAAAAATACCTCATTTTTCTCTTACATTTACGGAATTGATGAATGGTTAGTGGTGAATGGACACAGTTTTCCTATTGCTTTTTTAATCTTTCAAGAAAACGCTTGACAGTCAGTTAACCACTTTGCATCTTAATATAGGAGGAAAAATATTATGGTAAAGAGATTAATGATTTTTTGTATTGCCCTGATCATCTTGTGTCCGATAGGATTACAGGCAAGGCGATTCGCCAAATGGTCAACCACAATGGGTTCGTTTATAGCAGAGATCAGAAATGAGATAGTCCCGATTACAGGAGATAATTTTATTAGTTTAACTGAGAGTGGTTTTTATAATGGCTTACACTTTCACCGGGTAATAGAAGGTTTTATGATTCAGGACGGATGTCCAAATGGTACAGGAACTGGCGGACCTGGTTATACTATCCCTGATGAAGTATCACCTTTACTTTTACATGATCAGCCGGGAATATTGGCAATGGCAAAGACCAGTCAGCCCAATTCAGCAGGTTCGCAGTATTACATTACAGTAGCTGTAACAAGTTGGCTTGATGGGAACTATGCAGTTTTTGGCAAAGTTATTCAGGGCTTGGATGTTGTGATGGATATCAGTCATGTAGCGACAAATGCTCAGGATCATCCCATAGAAAATGTAGTGATAGACACTCTGCAAATGCTTCCGTTGGAAGTACTTTCAGTTACTCCTGAAGACAGTGTTGTGACTTTTGATGCCCAGAATCCATATCCTTTTATTGTAATTGCATACGGCTTGAATGGTGATGCTATTTATGAATGGTATATGGATGGTGTTTTACAGCCTGATCAGACTTTGTGTATGTGGACACCTACTTTTACTTCCGTGGGTGAACACACAATAACTTGTAAATCTTCCGATTCAGGATTCACTTTTCCTTATAACTGGCATGTAAGTGTGACTGGAGTTGGCAGTAATGATCCAATAACAGCACCTAATGGAATACAATTACTGACAAATTACCCCAATCCGTTTAATAATATGACGACTTTGAAGTATCAGCTAGAAGATCAACAGATTTCACGTATCAGGGTTTTTGATATTAAAGGAAGATTAATTAATGAAATTACCCAAAATGCCAAAAAAGGACTAAATCAATGGGAATGGGATGGCAGAAACTTCAAAGGCCAACCTATGCCTCAGGGAGTTTATATGTTTGAAGTAAAGACTGGAAACGCAATCAGGAGTTCTAAGGCATTGCTCTTAAAATAGCTTAGTATTAATTAGATATAAAAGTAAAAGGACAGATAATTCTGTCCTTTTGTTGTATGATCTAACCTGAATAAGCAATACAAATGTAAATTAGTGCAAATAATTAAAATAATCCTCAATATTATTTTTGTTTTTTTATTTGACAATTTTTCAAAGGGGGTTATACTATTGATAAATCAAAGAATAATATGGAGGAAAAGATGTTATCAACCAAGATGAATGAAGCTCTTAATGAGCAGATAAATAGAGAGTTATTCTCAGAATACTTATACTTATCAATGGCAGCACATTTTGAGAATGCAAGTTTGGATGGATTCACCAACTGGTTTTTAGTTCAGGTACAGGAAGAGAGATTTCATGCAATGAAATTCTATCATTACGTGAATCAGAAAGGTGGAAAAATAGAATTAAAGCCGATTGCCGGACCCCAGACGAAATTTGAGTCGATCAAAGAGATATTTGCTGCAGGTTTAAAGCATGAGGAGTTTATCACTCAATCAATTAATGATCTTATAGATTTATCAATCAAAGAAAGAGATCATGCGACTACCAATTTTCTGCAATGGTATGTTAATGAACAGGTGGAAGAAGAAGCCAATTTTGATAAACTTTTAAAAGAGATAACTTTACTGGGAGATAATGGACAAGGGTTACTGATGCTCGACAGAGAATTAGCGACCAGGGTTTTTACCCCGCCAGCACCAACCGCATAACAATTGGGAAGCTTCGGCTTCCCTGCATTTTTAAATAAAAGGAGGAAATATGACTAATTTAAGAGAATTGTATTATTGTACAATCTGCCACAATCTTACAGAAGTAGTAAATGAAGGAGCAGAGGCATTGGTATGTTGTGAACAGGCTATGACAAAATTAATAGCTAACTCTACAACTGCAGCAACCGACAAGCATATACCGGTAATTACTGAAGATACTGATGGTATATGGGCAACTATTGGCGAAATAGACCATCCTATGTTAGAAACTCATCATATCAAATTCATCGAAATAGAAGCTGGAAATATGGTATATCGAGCTGAATTAAAAGTTGGAGAAGCACCTAAAGCATTCTTCCCTGTTAAAGCAGCTGATGTTGATTGTGCAAGAGCTTGGTGTAATTTACACGGATTATGGAATAATTTATAGGAGGAATTGATGTCAAATTTAAAAGGAACCAAGACATGTGAAAATTTATTAAAAGCGTTTGCCGGAGAATCACAAGCCAGGAATCGCTATACTTATTATGCATCTTTAGCCAGAAAACAGGGTTTTGCACAAATCGCAGATATTTTTGAAGAAACTGCAGATAACGAAAGAATGCATGCCAAGTTGTTTTTGAAGCATCTGATCAATAATGGTATGGAAGGTGAGGGCATTGAAATAACAGCAACTTATCCTGCAGCATTAAGTAATGATACTTTGAAGAATCTGGAATATGCAGCCAATGGTGAGAATGAAGAGTGGACGATGATCTATCCGGAATTTGCCAGAATTGCAGAAGAAGAAGGTTTTAAGGATATCGCTACAACTTTCAAACTGATCGCAAAAGTTGAAGAAAAACATGAAATAAGATACAGAAAATTATGGAAAAATGTTCAGGAACATACTGTATTTAAAAAAGAAGGAAAAGTATTCTGGATCTGCAAAGTATGCGGATATGTAACTGAGAATATTTTAGCCCCTGAAGTATGTCCATGCTGTGCACATCCTCAGGCACATTTCGAAATGTTCATAGAAAACTATTAAATAAAGGAGAGAAAGATGCAAAAATATGTATGTGATGCTTGCGGTTGGGTTTATGACCCTGCAGAAAACAACAATATTTCTTTCGCAGACTTGCCGGAAGACTGGATTTGTCCAGCTTGTGGAGTTGGCAAAGACATGTTTAGTCCAATAGACTAAAAAACAAAATAGTTGAGAGGTGCGTAAAAGCACCTCTTTTTTTTACCCAAAAAATGCAATTGACATAAAAGACAAAAAACATACTTTAGTATGCAAAGTTAAGTATAGTGTTCAGAGAAGGAGAGACAATGAGTGAAGTCCTAAGAACAAAGCTGGAAAAAATCTGTGTTGATTATCCGGGGATAAAGATTGAGTTTACCTATCAACAATGGCAGACTGATTTTCTCAGATTTTTCCAGAGTCAGACCAATTATAATATTACCAAAGAGGATGTAGGGTTGGGGGTTACGATTCATAAGGACAAGAAATCGTACAGCTTTAATATTCCATCATTGGAAGAAGAGGAAATCAGAACAGCAATTGATCAGAATATACCTATATTAGAGAAATTACCGCCTGATAATGATTTTGTAGATATTGAAAACAATTTGGAGATAGCACCGGACAAGAATAAACAGAATAACATAAATGAAGTGAGTCTGGAGAAGAAAGTCGCGATTCTGGAGAAGATTTCTCAAGCTGTTGCACCGTATCAGTTCAAGATATATGGGACATTTATTTGTAATTATATCACAACCTACATAATAACGAGCAACAAACTGAATAAGAAAATGGTAAATTCTCCGATATATTTGGAAGTAAAGGCCGTATCTGATATCAATCAAGTGACAATTCTGGAAACATTTGGTGGCGAGAATTTTGTTTCATTCACCGGAGAAGAATTTATGAAGAGTATCGTTAGAAAGGTAGAGATAGCCGGACACGAAACGATTGATGTTGAGCCTGGAGATTATGAAGTAATTTTAGCTCCTCGTTGTATTGGAGAGTATTTCAGCTATTTAGGCTGGGTTGGATTTGGTGCGAGAAGTTATGATCAGAAGCAAAGTTGTTTTCAGGAAAGTATGAACAAACAGATTTTTCCTGAGAGCATAAGCCTGACAGATAATCCAGAGAATCCTAATTTAATCAGTTTTGAATATAATGGGAACGGGCATATTTATAAACCACTCAAATTGATTGAAAAAGGTGTGTTCAAGAATTTCTATGTTGATAATTATTACAGTTACAAGACCGGATTGACTAAGAATGGTAATTCGGGTGAATGTTTAGAGCTTGCTCCCGGGGATGGAAATCTCGAAGATATGATTGGTAAGATCAAAAAGGGATTATATATTTCCAGTTTGCATTACATGAATTTTATCAACCACAAGGAAACCTCTCTTACCGGATTGACCCGTGACGGGACTTTCCTGATAGAAGATGGCAAATTAACGAAAGTTGTAAATAATCTGCGTTTTACTGAGAAAATTCTGGATATTATCTCGAACATAGTGGAATTAGAGAATAAACTATATACCATACCTTTCTCGGAGAATTATAGTACATTTTCCATTTATAGTGTGAGCATGCCACATGTAAGAGTGAAAGAATTTTATATCAGTTCTTCCACCAGGACCATCTAGGAGAGAAAATGAAAAAATTAGTATATGACATCATAAATAAGATCAGCATTCCCGAGATTACTTTTGGGGATGTGAGATTGACATCTACAGATAACAATACAATTTTCTTTGAAAAAGGACAATTGAAGTATTACGGGCAATCCACAAATGATGTATCAATAGGAATCAGGGTTTTGATCAACGGTTCCTGGGGATTTGCAGGAACTTCCAAATTAGATAAAATGTCGGTGGATAAAGCAGTCAAAACGGCTATCAATAATGCCAGGATCGGCAGTAAATTCAAGAATCAGAAAGTAACATTTAGTCCAATAGCTCCATTTACAGGGAGTTATTTCTATAAACCACTGGAAGATCCGTTCTTAATGTCTGATGAAGAAAAGATCAATTATTTACAAAATATCGCCCAAAAACTTGTTGGTGTCGAGAAAATTGTTTATTCTTATCTGCATTGTGAATTTCATCGTCAATATAAGATCTATGCAAATACTGAAGGAACATTTACAGATACACTTGTATATGACACACTTCCTGAGATGCAGGTTCTTTCTTCAGATGGAAAACAGACCTATACCAGAAACTATCCCGGTCATTTTTCTGCAGCAAGAGGCGGATTTGAAGTAGTCAGAGCTTGCGAAATGGAGAAGAATACTGAGAAGATCATCGAAGAAGCTATCGCTTTATTAACTGCACCCAGAATCGAAGAGGAAAGAGCCGATATTATCATCGGTGGCGGGCATTTGGCTTTGCAACTGCATGAATCTGTCGGGCATGCTACAGAAGCGGATAGAATTTTCGGGATGGAGATTTCCTATGCCGGAAAAACCTTTATTAAACCTTCAATGCTGGGAAATTTCCAGTATGGTTCTGATATTGTGAGCATTTACAGTGATAGCACTAATCCCATTGGATTGGGTTATCATTTAACAGATGACGAAGGTGTGCCTGCTAAGACAATAGATATCGTGAAGAACGGAATCTTGAAAGATCAACAAACATCTAGAGAAATAGCCCATTTACTTGGTCTTGAGCCGAGTTCAAATATGATGGCATCATATGGTTATGATTTTCCTTTGGTGAGGATGACGAATTTCTGTTTAGCACCGGGTAAAGGAAGTTTGGCAGATTTAATTAAGAATACAGAGAATGGATATTATATAGATTTCACCAAGACTTGGTCAATCGATGATAACCGGTATAATTTCCAGTTTACCACAGAGATTGGCTGGAAGATCAAAGATGGCGAGATCAAACACATTGTAAAAGAGCCGACCTATTATGGGATAACTCCGGAATTTTGGGGAGCTTGTGATGCAATATGTGGTGAAGAAGAGTGGAAAATGTACGGTACCTTCCATTGTGGAAAAGGTGAACCCGGCCAGTCTATGCATTTATCACACGGAGTAGCCCCGGCGAGATTCAAGAATGTGGTGGTGAATATCAAAGCGTAGGCGTCAGGCATCAGTCGTCAGGTGGCAGTGGAGAGTCTTGATTCGTGAGTCAATAAGAGAGTGAAATAATCTAATAAAAAAAGGCGTCCGATGACGCCTTTTTCTTTATTTAAACTTTCCATTTAATGAATTCGTAGTTTTGAATATAGTCTTCTTTGAATTTTGGTTTAATTCGGACATTGGCATTTTGGTTCCCGGAACCTTTAATGATGAGAGTGCCTAAATATTTAGCGACACCGTCTTCATATTTTTCGACATATGTTAGGGGATATGTTTCAAAATATTCTGTATTATTGTATTGGTAGAAGAGTTCAACTTCAAACAATTCAGGATCTGCATCGCCGATTTGGACAAAAGCTTCCGTCTTAATCTCTGCTCCGCTGATAATGTTCTCATGATCCTCAATATGCAGGAAGAAATCTCTCACCTTAACCTGGCTCCAGACCTCGTTAATTTTGTTTTCGAATTCAATTTGTTCATCGAGAAAAGCAAAATTATTAGCCGTAAACCTGTCATGGAGAAGGAATCCCGGAAGGTAGAATTTGTCTGAGTATTCCTTGATCATACGGTGCATATTGAAATCTTTACCAACTGTAACCATAGATCTTTTCATCATGCTAACCCATTTAAGAGGAACATTTGTTTGATCCTGATCGTAATACAAAGCTGCTATTTCGTTCTCGATAATATCATAGATTTGATTAGCTTCCATTTTGTGACGGGTATTATAATCTTCATAATAATCAGATGCAGTAATAGCCCAACCGTTAGTCTTATCATAACATTCCGGCCACCAGCCATCAAGAACACTGAAATTGAGAATACCATTCATACCTGCTTTCATTCCGGACGTTCCACTGGCTTCCTGAGGTTTAACAGGATTGTTCAGCCAAACATCTACACCTTGGACTAAATGACGGGCAACATTGATATCATAGTCTTCCACGAAGACAAATCTATCTTCGACGCCATTTTCTTTGGCGAAATCCAGGAGTCTTTTGATCAGTTTTTTGCCTTCAACATCAGCTGGATGAGCTTTTCCTGCAAAAATGAATTGCACAGGGTGAGTAGGATGCTTGAGAAGTTGAACTAATCT
>CAYQPF010000005.1:0-72037 GCA_964419225.1 uncultured Candidatus Cloacimonadota bacterium
AAGTAACTTAGTCAAATTCGCTAACTATTCTTTTTTAGTCAACATCTTTTTTTAAACTATTTCTTTATTAGTTGACATTAGGTAATTTTAATCTGCTTATCTTTCAAGCACTTAAATACAGCTAAAATATTTTACTTTTATCTATTAAATAACCCTGATTCCAACCTGGTTTTCAACTCCGTGATGCGTCGATTCGCCTCCAAGATGCATTTCTCCGGTATCCTTTTCTGCTGTACTAATGCACAGAATCTCTTGAATACCACCCCAAATATCTCATCAGAGTACGGCATTGTGTTCGCAAAAAGCAAAATATCCACTCCGGAATTAACTGCTCTCTCGATCGTTTCATCCAAAGAATAGTGGTTACTGATCGCTTTCATCTGCAAACAATCAGTTATAACCACTCCGTCATACTTCAAATTCTCTCTGAGAATCCCCTTAATTACCTTTTCCGATAGTGTCGCAGGATACTTATCATCCAATTTCCTGTTAAAAATATGAGCTGTCATGATCATGTGTGCCTGCTTTCTTTGGATCAATTCATAATATGGTTCCAACTCTTTATCATTCCATGTATCAGATACATCTGTAAAACCCAGATGCGTGTCTGCTGTCGAAGAACCATGTCCGGGAAAATGCTTTAAACAGGTCAGTACATTATTCTTGTTATGCTCTTCTATTGTATAAGCAGCATGTTTTGTGACCAATTCCTCATCTTCACCAAAACTGCGTTCACACTTAGCCACTATCGGATTCATTAAATTTGTTTCCAAATCAACAACCGGGGCAAAATTCAGATTGATTCCCATCTCTTTGAGCAGTCTGGCTGTCTTCCCACGTTCACTTCTGGTATATTCCTCACTATCTTCCAAACCTAATTTCTTATTGCTCACTGTGACAGGAAATCCCAGTTCCGGTTTAAGTCTTGAAACAATTCCGCCTTCTTCATCAATAGCAATCAGTAAAGGATTCTCCTGACCGGATGCTATATCCTTCAATTGATTCGTCAGTTCAGGCAACTGCTCCGGTGAATCTATATTCCTCGGTCTCTTATTATCATTATAACTAAAGAGTACTACTCCACCCAAATTATGTTTTTCCAACATCGGCACCACAGGATTACTCTTTACTAAAGAACTCTCCCTGAATCCAAACATCAACATCTGACCAATCATTTTTTCCATTCTTTTATCCACCTTACTTATTCTGTTGTTATACGAGCATGAAATGACTGTCGCTTCCTTTATTTAATTTTGCGAAGCTTTTTAGTGTAATTGCTTCAAATACTCAGGTGCTAAATCCAATCCGTTACTCCAGACAATTGTATCCATTTCTACTTTGAAATCTTTAAACATCTCAATATCCAATAATTCACTGAATATTTCCCGCTGATCATTCTCCAGTATTTTCAGAAAGTCTATAGTCGTTTCACTCTGATCATTGAAGAACACCTGAATCTTATACTCACTTACATAGAATGACTTAATAACCCAAACCATAATTACACCAAAATATCTATTTTGTTAAAATAGCCATCAATTAAAGCAAAGGATTCTATAGAAATTTTAGCTCTGAAATCATTGTATTTGGCATGCAAATGTGGAGGATCATGGTCATTAAAGTACATATATATGATTATACCTGAAAACCTGGATATTTCTGGCATCTACACCTCCAATTTTCTTATACCAAATTAATAAGCATTTTACATGTAGTCAAGCAAATTCACTAATGTACAATCAGTAATCAGTTCCCAAACATATTCTATAGGGGATGAACTGTATGTCTGTCCGGAAAAGCTACAGCATCAACCTGAATTCTGGAACCTTAACCTTTCACTTCTCTTTCTCAAGTTTTAAAACATTTTGTAATCTTTCAATAATTTTTTCAGGTTCTTCGTTTAAGACACTTAGTGGACTCATTGCATTGGCACTTCCCTTTGTTGAGTAATATCGATGTAAATAATGTGCAGCAACCATGAAAAATGTATTAGAGTTAACAGTAGTAATACTTTCTTCGGGAACTTGTCTCATAAGCTCTTCTGATGTAATAAAGGTATATAGAACCTGTAAAACAGTAAGTTTTTCACTCTCACTTAATTTTGGAAAAATATTATAATTTCCTATAAAAAATATTAATTCCAACATTGTATCATATTTTTTATTATCGTAGTACTGTGTCATTAAATTAACCAAGTTACTTGGAAAACCAATTCTTTTGCTAAGCTCCTGAAACCCGTTAAACTTGTCAAATTCAAAGCACAAAAGGCTACCATTAGTTGCAACATATAAATGATTGTTTATTGAGTATTTGAAAAGATCTTCAATAGTCAGTCCAGAGAGTATTTTATTTGGAAGTTGATAATTGTATTTAGAGACTTCTTCCCAGGAATCTGTAGAAATATCTTTAAAAACAAATTTTGGATTTACATACCCAAAATTTACAGTATATTTTGGACTTTGATCATTAGCAATAACAATTCTTGTCTGATGTGCATAAGAAACAAGCACACAAAAAAACATTAGTGCAAATACTATTTTCTTTTTCATTTTTGTCTCCATATTCCTATTTCCTTCTCCTCACTAACAATTAACAACAATATTCTGCTTCTTCAATATATTCTTAAATCTTGTCTCTGAGATATAATGTGCTGCCAGCAACTTTCCATTATAGATAAGATTGAAAGTTGCATAAGGGGAAGGTGCATGTTGTGCTTGTTCCGGTGTTGTTAATTCAGTTACAGTATGTTCAATCCCCATTTCCTTAAGAATATCAGTCATCCCTGAAATTGATTTAGCCACCCAGGGGCACTGCCGTGAATATATTATATGAAAACCTTGATACTTTTTCAGCTCTTCCTGCCAGTTATTGATCGTAGGAGTTCTACCGGATTTAATTTGTTTTGCTAAAATCTGATAACCTTTAACCGAACCATCAACAAGAATATAACCATTCTTCAAAAACAACTCAGGTTTTGCCAGGAAACTGTCTGTTCCTGAAAGCACGGCAACTCCATTCATCCCCGAAGCCAGAGCATCCTGATAACAATCCTCCAACAAAATGGAGGCGATGCCTCTGTTCTTCCACTCATTAGAATATGTCCAAATGCAATGAATAAACATATAACCGGCAGCTGATACTCCTCTCCAGACCTTCTCACCCGGAACATATTCAATGAATCCCAGCGGAGTTTTAACACTTTCTTCATATAACAGTTTAATTCTCATCCCTTCCTGAAAACGTTGCTTCATCCACTCCACTTTCATACTATATAATGGATGCTTGGGATTGATAAAACAAATGAACTGCGGATGCAATCCCATATTACTTTCATCAATCGTCACTATTTTGTATTCCATATTTAATATCCTCTTTACTCCTTCAAATCTCTTTCTCTTAAATCTCTCCTGCCCACAGCCCACTGATATAGCTTCAGCCAGATTGTAAAGATTCTACTGCACAGTTCGGGTTTAACTGCTCCCACACGCTTTACTCTGCCTTCTTTTTTTAACTTTCTTAAATTCCACTCTATACCACTTCCCGTTTATGTTCCCGTCGGTTTGATTCCATCAATGACCTCCATAGCATTTGTCAGCCAATTCCTCAATTTATTAAATAAGTCCCATATTTTTAACTATATTGTAAATTCATCATGTAATTTTGGTCAATAGGAAAATGAATCAACTGGAGAAGATGTAAAAAATATGTAACTATTCGATTGAGACCAACGATCTTGTGAAGAAGTGTTTCATATGGTCACCAGTATTTTGGTCGGAACCATCCCCCTGGGAGATGACGCAGCTTGCGTCATTATAATAAAGAGCCTGGCAGGCTCTTCTCCCAGAAATACATCCCTCTGACGACTGCCGCCTAATCTCTTCACCTCCCTCTCTTTTGCAAGAGAGGGGCCGGGGGTGAGTTTTTTCTCTCAACTAACCTCTGACGCCTGACGACTGACGACTACCGCCTAATCTCTTCATGTTTCTCAAATATCATCTTCTGTGCCCTGCTGGAACCAACAACCAACCCCGTAATCTCATTACTCTCATCAAAACAAAACTTTAAAACTGCATTCCATTCATCTATGAAAAAAGCACTATCCACAATCAATTCAGCATCCACTAATTTCCTGTCCTCAATATAAATTGCCAGTTTATCATTTTCAACTGTTATCTGATATTCCACTTCCAACTCGTTGCTATAGAATCTTCCTGTGTACTCATGTAATCTTTCCAATGGAAAACTATCAGGTTCATAAGCTTTAAATTCATTTGAGCATTTCCCTTTAACATAAGACTTCATCATTTTTTCATGAGAAGTAATCTCAAAGACTAAGGTAACTTCTGCTTTCATTCCCTCTATCATGAATTCACTCTCTGATTTTTGGACTAATTTTGCTTCACTTGTCTCACTTCTCCAGTAAAACAAATTTCCATCTTTGTTATAGATTTTCCTGGTCATTAAGTCTCCGTCATTATCGAGTACATACCAATCCTGTAACCCTTCATCATCTTTTCGGACAGCACAGTAATGCCCGCAAAACATGTCTAAATCAGAGCTAAATGATTCTTTGCTCTCATCTTGATTTATTTGAACAAGTTCGGGTTCTGTTATAAATTCAGCTAAAACAATTTCGGCGATGTTCGAGGTCGGAGTTGTTGCCGAATGGGCATTGTTACAAAGAACTATAATAGATGTTTTATGGTCAGGGATGCGTTTCAAATCAGTTTCAAACCCCCGGGCACTGCCATTATGGGATACAACAGACAGATTTTTTTGTTTGTAATGACATATTCCCAAACCATATCTCCAGTCTTCATAAACATCAAAATCCGTCTTAAAACTGGAAACTATTTTCCTTAACTCTTCCCCACCAACTTTCCCACTATAATAATTTTCATCCCATAAGAAGAGGTCATTAACCGTCGTAACAAGTCCACCGTCTCCAACATTTTCATCTATTTGGACATAAGTATCATATTCACCCTTTTTATTTTCCTCATAACTTACGACTCTATCCTTAATAACCTGTTTCCAATTATCATTTATGAAAGAATTATCCATCTTCAAAGGCTTAAATATTCTTTCTTTCGCAAATTCTGAAAACGATTGACCACTAACTTTGCTAATTATTTCTGCAAGAATTACATAACCTGTATTAGAATACTGGAACTGTTCTCCCGGTGTAAAGTTCAGTTCTTTTACTTTACTGATTTGTCTTATCACATCTTTATTATTGAAATATCTTTGTCCTTTATCAAAATCTCTTCCAATAAATTCCATGAAACAATAATGATCTTTTAATCCGCTGGTATGAAGTATTAAATGCCGTATTGTTATTGCCTTACCGAAATCAGGCAACTCAGGTATATACTGCCTGACATCATCATCAAAATCTAATTTGCCTTCCATTTGTAATAAAGCAATGCAAGCTGCGGTAAACTGCTTTGTCATGGAACAAACATCAAACTTACTTTCTGCTGTAATTGGAATATTGTAATCCAGATTAGCCAGCCCAAAGCTTTTTTTGTAAATGAATCTGCCGTCTTTTATTACTCCAACTGCACAACCTGGTTTATCCGTAGTGTCATACTGAGCGAAAATTGCATCTATTTGATTTTCCTGCTCCTTACTGAGAGGATTATTATTGTAATCTGTTTCATTAATCATTTTTATATTCTCCTTTTTACTTATTTGGGGCTGGTCTAAAAAGCTCCTTGTGATTATTTAAAAATTCGAAGCTCTAATAGTGCCCTTTCTCCTTCTCTTATTTCTCCCAATCTGTGTAAATCTGTGTCTGTGGATTAATATCCTTTCAGGGCGGACTCATTAATAAAATCTTTCCATTAATTCAAGAATCATTATTCTGTTTTACTCTTTACAATGAAATTTCTCTGAAGCAATCATCGGTATATGATCAATCAATTTCTCCATTGTAATATCCACATACTAATTCTACTTCAATACAAATATTACAAATGATTTTGGTCAATATGAAATTAAATTATTATTTACTCACGAATCAAGACTCAAGACTAATTACTATTCCCCCATGTCTTTTCTTGACTTTCTCCTAACTGTTTTTTATTCAAGTTCCATGAGAAATAATAAAAGACTTCGTAATAGAGTATTGCTCTCATTAGCAATATTCCTGATCATCTTCAACCTGCTGGCTGCCATGCATGCCTATAAATTCACCCACTTCACAACCACCCCTGTGCCAGCCAAAACCTTAACCGGGCTTACCTTCAAAGATAAAGCAGTCTCCCTCATCACCGGTAGTTCCATGGCCAGACCCGAAAATGACCGTCTGCCGGATACACCTTTTACAACGCTTTCCCTGCAGAGTAACCTAAAGTTGCAAGCCTGGTCCATCCCTGTACAGAATCCCCGGGGCATAATTGCAGTTTTTCATGGTTATGCCCGCCCAAAATCCTTTATGCTGGATAAATCAAAATTCTTTAACAGCCTGGGTTACAGCACTTTCCTGACTGATTTCATGGGCTCCGGCGGTTCTGAAGGTAACCATACCACTGTGGGTTACCGGGAAGCAGAAGAAGTAAAAACCGTTTATGAGCATTTGCAAAAGCAGAAAGTAAGACCTTTGATTCTTTATGGCACTTCCATGGGAGCTGTGGCCATCATGAAAGCTGTCAGTCAATACGATTTAAAACCGGATGCTATAATTATCGAATGCCCTTTCGGCAGTATGTATGAAACGGCCTGTGCGAGATTCCGTATTTTGAAAGCCCCCAGTTTTCCTGCAGCAGGTATCCTGCTCTTTTGGGGAAGTGTGGAAAGCGGATTCTGGACTTTCAGCCACAAACCGACTGTATATGCCAAGAACATTCAATGCCCAACTTTCCTGATTTATGGTGCTCACGATCCTAAAGTTACTTATCAGGAAACAAAAACTATTTACAATAATCTGCCCTGCCCCAAAAAATTGTTCATCCTCCCCAACTCAGGCCATGATGACTATCTCGAAACCTCACCTCAGGAATGGAAAAAAGTATTAAAAGAATACCTGCAGAATGTGAAAAGTGTGTCTCCCATGTCCGGCAGGACATAAGAATTTAGCTTGCAGTTTCAACTGCATGTACAAAATCCTCAAGTTCCCCCATCCGGCAGGATGAAAGATTATCGTCGCTAATTTCCGTAGGGGCAGACTCCCACGTCAGCCCTCCTGTGGTAATGTCTCATCTTACAACACCTCTGCGACATCACCTTCCGATCTCTTATCATGTCGGTGATCGTCCATTTTAGTCAGTGCCAGTCCATGTAAACGTGTCCCTGTAGTCCTTTCCAAAAACGATTTCCATCTATTTATTTTGTCGGTCTTTTATACAAAACACACCCATATTTGTTAAGATCATATTGGAAATAAATATAGTCACCATAGAAAAATGGATTTTTAATAGTTCCATTTATTTTATATTTCTTCAAAATAGTAAAAGTATTGGTATCAATAAAAGTTATTGTAGAATGAGTCGAACGAAAACAAATTTTATCAATCCACCAGCCATTTGAATTTCCAAAAGCCCAAGGGTTAGATATGAAAACTAACAAAGTGTCACTAAAAATACATGATTTTACAGTTTCATCAAACCTTAGTTTTTTATTATTCATAGTATAAAAATTCATTTCGCCTTCAATGCCATATTTAACAAATACTTGAGCATACTCCTTTCTGAGGTCTCTCTCATCAAGGGATTTGAACTTCTCTTGAATTTGAGTAGATAGTGCTTCATAACTCAATTTCTCAAATGAATCGTAAGAAACCATCGTACCCAAATATAATGAAGCGTACATAGCCATTAATGACAATATAATAATATTTAGTATTTTAATCATTATTACTTCCCATCCTGAACATCCTGTTATCCATGCAAAATTCCTTAAAGCATTTCACCTTCATCATCTGCCGTCTCGAAGGATGAAAGAGTCTCCCCACTAACGCTAACAACTAACAACTATTTTTCACTCATTCTTCTTCAGCAATCGATAGATCTGCATTCTCTCCAGATTTCCCAGCTTACTCGCCGTGACAATGTTCTTGTCACTTTCTGTCATGAGTTGGGCAATGTATTTCTTTTCCAATTCATCTATGACTCTTTGTTTGTAATCCTTAAACTCCTGCCAATCTAAAGGCAGGTTGCGGAAAATGGAGGTTGTGGTTGGGTCGGCATCACCGGTAAAATCTTCCTTACTCAAGTATTCCTTGTTACACAATAAAATGGCACGTTCCATCTCATTCTCAAGTTCCCGTACATTACCTTTCCACTCTTTCTGCTGTAAATACTGCAGGGCATTAGGATGAATTCCATTGATATTCTTCTTGAACTTCCCTTTGATCTTCTGCAGAAAATATGAAGTCAGTAAAGGAATATCCTCTACCCTTTCTTTCAGAGAGGGCAATTGAATCGTCACAACTTTCAGCCGGTAAAACAGATCGGATCTGAAAGTACTCTGCTCAATCATTTCCTCCAGATTCTGATTCGTAGCCGAGATTATCCTGATATTCACCGGAAAATCCTGATCACTGCCTAAGGGTGTAACAACTCTTTCCTGGATTACCCGGAGTAGTTTCGCCTGCAGTAACATCGGTAATTCCCCAATCTCATCCAGAAACAAAGTTCCACTGTCTGCTAATTGGATCTTTCCTTTTTTATCACCCACAGCTCCGGTAAATGCACCCTTCTTGTAACCAAATAACTCCGATTCCAGTAATTGTTCCGGGATCGCTGCACAATTAACAGGTACAAAAGGAATCTTCCCCCGGGATTTATTCTTCTGGGAATACTGCTCATGTATAGCTCTGGCCACCAATTCCTTTCCACTCCCGGTCGGACCGGAGATCATAACATTCACATCATAATCGGCAACCATCGTGATTTTGTGAAACACATCCCTGATCATCTTGCTGTTACCAATCATCTTAAAAGCTTCGTATCCCAGCTCATTAAACTCGGTTACCTCTGCTTTTTCAGTAAGCATACTCTTTAAAACCCTGTTCTCCCAATATGTATTCAACTGCAGGAAGAAGATTTCTAACTCAGCCAATGATTTTTTATCTATACTCTGTGGTGTTAAATAATCTAAATAAACTATTCCCAGGATCTGATTATTCTTTCTCAAGGCATATCCGCACAGGGTTGTTATACCAAGCCCCAATACACTCGACTGCATGTGACTCGTCAAATTATCACTCATTTCATTCAAATAAACCATGCCCTGATTATTCACGATTTTCTCTATCAGGGTCTGACTCATTAGCACCTGCTCCGGAGAAAATACCTGACCCTGATTATTCATAGCCAGCTTGGGTTTCATGTTCCCATTCTCATTTTCCAGATAAACATATCTGTCAGCCTTGATCATTTTCGTCAAAGTAAACAAAGCCAGAGATGCCACCGGTAAAAATTCATTCTCGCGTGTTTCCACACTCTCTATCTCTTTAATAAAAACATTCATCAATTCTGCAAATGAAAGATGTGAACTTGCTCTCTGTAAAGGTGCATAAGCATATAATTCACCCACTTCATTTAAAAGATCTGCCAATTCAGGAGACGAGTATTCAGGGAAAAGTCTGACAAAATAAAATAAATAGTAAAGGAAAGAATCGTTCTCCGTTCTTTGCTGTAAATCACGCAGTTTTCTGATGATATCATCCAGCCTGAAATCAAAGAAACACTTGAGCAGATTGGCCTCGGTTATCAACTCCAGATAGGTGGATGCTTTTAAAAATTCTTTCCGTGAAAAATAGTAGAAAAACAATTCCCGCAAAAAGATCTGATGATACTGCGTCAGTTCTATCCCTGGATTCTCTACCCTGTATTCTGCTTTAACAGGATCCATTAACTGATAAATATGGATCAGCCAGGCCATAGCTTCCTGATACTGCAGTAAATTCTCTTTTAACTGGGATTCCTGCAGAAGCTTATTGAGTATATCCTCGGCTTTAGTAAATTCCCCTAAAGCGAACAAAGCTTTTGCCAACAGAATATTCCCGTTATTGTACAAACTCCATTTTTGATTTTCTTTGGTGATACCAATAGCTTTTTCAGCATAATAGACGACCTTCTTCCAGTCACCTCTCTTCATTTGAATATCAGCCAAATTCAGATATGATATCGTCTGGAACTGCATATTATTCAATTCTTTGGCTTCTGTCAAAACATCTGAGAAAAGCTGTTCTGCTTCAGAATATCTGTGTAACTCGAAATAGGAGACCCCGAGATTGTTCATAGCCCGGAACAGACTTTTCCAGTCTTTATGCACCCGGAATACATCCACCGCATTTTTGTAGGAAATAATAGCTTCTTCATTCTTCTGCAGATTCTGTTGTACCACCGCCATATCCACCGATATGACAGCCTGCATTAGCCCCTGAGATTGTTTCAGCAACAACTCATATAGATCAAGAGAATGCTGGAAATACCCGCACATCCTCGCCAAGAAAGCTTCTTTCTTTAAGAGATCAAAACTCAGATCATTCTTTAAGATACTTTGCTTGATCTTCTGTATATATTCATACGCGGAAAGATAATATTGCTTACGCGTAAGTTCATCAATAAATTTAGTCCAGTATTTCCCGGCCTCTTCCGTGTTTTCTAAAATGTAATAGATCTCAGCCGTTAAATTATCATATTTTAATTTCTCTGTATGCTCCAGTATTTTCTCGATCAATGCCTGATTGGTCTTACCCTGATGCTTTGCCTTCGGAAGCAGTATATCATTGGAAAGAATCAGCTTATTTTGGATTATCCCGTCCTGAATCAGAACAAACCAATTCTCCCAGATCGTTTCCACCAGACTGATCGGCAACGGCATCTGGAACCAGCTGATAAATTCCACCAATTCGTTTACTTTTAAGAATTCTTCCTTTTCCGCAAAGAGTTGCTGTAAATATATGCGGATAAGGAAGGGCTTATATGTAGTCAATTCCTTCAAAACACTTCTTTTTTTGTTTCCCTCTGTTTCCTGTAAAGAATCAAACAGATCATAAACTTCCTGAACAGCTACATCCTTACAGTCAGACATCTCTCCTATTCTGATCTGCAGGGCATTAGTCCTCTGGAATATCTCATCAAAAAAGGAACTGTAGGTAATGAATTTTGATCTTCTTAAGAGAATCAGAAAATTCTGCTCCGAAAGCCATTCAATGAATTTGTTCTGATAACTGGCCTTATCTCTGTAACCTATGGGAAAATGCCTGAAGAATTCTTCGGGCTGAGTTATATAGATCTGCTCGTCAAGCAGCAATAGTTTCCTGTTTTCATTTTCTGACCAGAGTGATAATAAATATTCTATTTTCTGCGGTTCATCTTCCAGATGGCAATTCAGTGTTCGTTTCTTAAGAATCTTTTCCATTGCTGAAGACTGGGATTTGAAAATATAGCTCTCCAGATTGCTTTTCTTCCAGCCTTTTTGTTTATAATTATTCTTCTCATCAAGCTTTCTGGCAAATCTGGCAGCAGAAGGCCTGGCTGTAGGAGAATAACTGAGTGCTTCCCTGATCAGAGGATCGTTCTCTAAAATTTCCAATTGCTTCGTCCAACGCTGTTCTTCTGCAATGGTTTTGGCATAATCTTCCGGACCGACCAGATCGAAAACTGTTTTACCGTGCTTCAAATAAAAGAGGATCATACCTAGTGAAAATACATCTGCTGCCAAATGATTGGTGTTTCTCAGGATTTTTTCTGGTGCCGAGTAGGCAGGCGTTCCCCGGAATAATCCGTCATAATATAAATTGAGTGAGGTTAATTCCAAATCTATCAGATAAAGTTCATCCTTACTCCAGATTAAATTATCCGGTTTAAAATCATTTAAACATAAGCCCAGAGCATGGATCTTCGCTACATTAACTGCTAACTTGGATATCGCAATTTCTCTTTTGCGGGATTGACTGAATATGGACGGGGAAACAGCTTCACCTTGAATGTACTCCATTAATAAAGCAGGTTGGGGCTCTGTCTCAAAACCTGTTACACAAACCACCTGATCAGATTTTATAGTATTTAAATAAAGAAATTCTCTTCTGGCTTCATTGATGTATTCCGCTTTGTATTCTTTGAAAATATATAATTTGCCTTCGGAACTTTCCCACTTACTGACCTTGGAAAAATCACCCTCTTTAAGCACTTCGATAAATTTGCCATTCTTAATGATGTTTCTTATTCCCATTTCCATCCCCCATCAATTTGTTGGATTTGATAATTACTCCGTAATAATGTCAATCAAAAATCTCTTCAGACATAAAAAAACTCCCTTCCAGGGGAAGAAGGGAGTGAGGAGCGAAGCACGAAGAAAGATTCACTATTTATATTCAATTCTTTACAGGAACACTTGAATCAGGTTCCTAAAAGAATAACACACACTATTTAAAATCACTGTCATATGATTCCAGCTCTTACAGTATCAATACCGCAAATATGATGTCTGAACCATAGGCTGGACGCTAGTCCTCACTTGAGAAGGGAAAGCTTCCTGACCACTTCAAAATCATTGCCTTTCGCTTTGATAAAATAAACACCGCTGGCCACTTTTTTACCATTAGCATCTTCAGAATTCCAGTTAAGCAAATGCTGCCCTGCTGCCAGTTCTCCCACAAGAAGAGTCTTGATCTTCTGACCCTTGATATTGAAGATTTCCACATTAACTTTGCTGTCTTTGGGTATGCTGAACGCAATCGTAGTCGAAGGATTGAAAGGATTAGGATAGTTTCTCAACGATGCTTTCCTGGGTACATTCTGTACAATTTCTTCATTACCGACTACATTAGTTAAAACAAAGTCCATAACCTGGTTCTCATTCAGATCCATCTGCTGAGTCGTAGTATTGTGCCCAAGCTTGGTCGCCAAAACTGTATAATCCTGGGACGGCATATTCGCAATACTGTAATTACCGGATTCATCTGTTCTGGCAAATCCTATGGTATTATTTTCCAGATCATTGATAACAACTATCGCATTACTCATTGGACTGTCCTCAGAATCAAAAACCTGCCCGTTCAAACCGTAAGGTCCTGTCTGTGATGATGATGTTAAATTGAAATTAATCCCGCTGACATCTGTTGAAACTGAAATCAATTGAGCATCTTCCCAATTAATGGCTTCACTGTAATATGTTGGAGGAGTATAAGGGGAGCAGGCTATGATATAATATGTTCCTATTGGCAGATCACCAATCGTATAATGACCCAGCTGATCTGTAATCACAGATTCTTCCCAGTCTTCATCACTGGAAACAGCTACTACCATTACAGGATAATCAATAGGCAAATCATCTTCCAAGACTACTCCGCTGACACTGAAATTAACACTATTAGTGAGAAGTAAATCGAAATCTATATTTTCTATATTATGATCTGCATACAAAACTGTTGCTACAAAAGGCTGTGAAACATGATCAAAAAATTGAGTTTTGTAAACATGCTGTTCATCAAGAGCTAAAACACAATATTCTCCCAATGGTACATTCAGAACATAACTACCATTAGCATCTGTTGTTGTTGTAAAACCAGGAAAATCCAGAGAATCATGATGCGGATAATGAATAAAACCAAGATTGTCGGCTTTAACCTTGATTCCGGCTAAAGGCTGATGATTAACCTGATCCTTTACAACACCGCTTATCTGAAACATTAAATTCGGAATCGTGATGTTAATATTGTTCACATTAGCATCAACAACACTTATTATCTCGGCATTATCTATATTTAAAACTGAAGGATAATAAATCGGAGGAGCATCATTGGTCCATACCTTGACCTTATAATTTCCCGGTAAAACACTGGGAATTATATATGTTCCATTGTTATGAATTGGTGCAGATGCCCAGGTATAGGGACATCCATCAGGCTCTGTCGCCGTATCGCTCATCAATGTCACCAAACCGTGATGCAAAGGCTGACCCTCTGAGTTGATCACTGTACCGGATACCGTATAAATTGTTATATCCAAAATTATGTTCACATTATGCACGTCCTGCCAATCCACTACCGTCACGGAATTGGAATACTCCAATGGCTCCATCGTCTGTGCATTATATACTACTGTCTGATATGTACCGGAAGGTAACCCAAATATATGATACTCTCCATCCCAGTCTGTTACAGAAAAATGCCCGGGTAATAAACTGTCAGGGTAAGCTGAATTAACAATTCCTACACTGATTCCCTGCAAAGGTACATTACCCGATCCAAAAACCCGACCACTTATACTCGCATGATATAATTCATAAGGATTGGCATCCAAAACTACTATCAAACCTTCCACTTCCTGATCATCAGCATCCACCTCTATTACCTGTACTTCTCCGGTATTGGGATCACTTAAAAAACCCGGAAAATATCCAATTGCATCTGCTTTTAAACGATAACTTCCCTGGGGTAAATCAGCAATATTAAATACACCATTCTGGTTGGTAAAACAATCAAATTCAGAAAAACCATGCTCTCCAGGTCCGCCAGGTTCATTATCCGAGGAATCACCTTGGGCTGAATATAACTGTACAAAACCATGATTGATCAAAGCACCATCAAACCCCGTTAATGTCCCCGATATCGTAGCCGCATTAAGCGTAATAGCAAAAAAAGCCATACTTAATATAATAATGTATAAGGAAATTCCCTGCAATTTGCCTGAACCCATCTTTACCTCCATATATTCCCTTACCGGAACAACTATTCTAATGCAACACCGGTGCCAATAAATGCTAAAAGTAGATAAAATGTTGATTTTAAATATTTTATCTACTTTATGACAATAATTCCTTATTTTTCTTTTTGTAACATTATTGTTACTGTTACAAGTTAATTTTGCTCACATCTTTCTATTTTTCATACAATTACATAATACAGAATCTATTTTCTTATTTGTTACACTGAAACACAAATGTTACAGGAATTTTAGCCAAATTTGGGTCAATACCTTCTCCCTACCCAATGCCGTTAAGAAATATAAACCACTAATTCCGATCCCCTTTTGTGTTTTTTGTGCCTTTTTGTGGCAATTTAGGGTTTATTGAGTGAACTCTTAGATATTTATACAATCATGCCTATATGTTCCCCCTACTTTATCAGATACGAACCACACCCCATAAAAGTGTTGTTATCAACTTTTTTTAAAAATGCCACCTTTGACTGGATCTGCTGATTGTCATAATTTCTCCATTTATATTTCATCCAAGCCTCACTCTTCGTCTGCATTAATGAAATAAATTGCTGAATAAAAAACTTTCCCGTAGAATCCTTCAAGTTGTACTGATTCGTGTTTACCAACTTTGGATCTCCTCCATGTGCTAATACATTTCCCTTCAAATCAATCACAAAAATATAAAGATCTTTAAAAACAAAGGTTCCCTTGGGATTGGAAAATTCAACACATCCTGCAGAAAAACCCTTTTCCTGAACATATTTAAAAGCTTCTGCCAAAAGTAATTGAGCCTCTTCAGGAGTTCCATATTTCTCATCTGTCACCGTTTTCCCTCCAGAACCCATAACTTCTTTGCTATCAGTACACCCAATCTTGTTTTCCGGGACCGTTGGATTGTCCTGTGCCGTATCGGCTAAACTAAAACAAAACATGCCCAGAAAGATAAATACACACAGCAATCTTGCATTCATAACCACCTCCTGAAACTAACTAAGTTAAATCCCATGACATTATATCAAATCCTAAAAAAAGAATAAAGTTTTTTTTCAAATATTTTTTGTTTGACAGGAAAAATACTATTATATTATTAGCAATCATAGCAAGTGATTGCTAAAATTAAGAAATTAGAAAGAAAATAAAGGAGGATGACTTATGGCCAAGCAAATGGAATTTAGTCATGACGCAAGAACAGCTTTGAAAAAAGGTGTTGATAAGTTAGCGAATGCAGTAAAGGTAACCCTTGGACCACGCGGAAGAAACGTGGTATTAGACAAGAAGTTTGGTTCCCCGGTCATTACCAATGACGGTGTAACTATTGCCAAAGAAATCGAATTAGAAGATCCCTATGAGAATATGGGTGCTCAATTAGTTAAAGAAGTTGCAGAAAAAACACATGATATCGCAGGTGACGGCACAACTACAGCTACTATTTTAACTCAGGCTATTATCGAAGAAGGTTTAAAACATGTCACAGCCGGTGTTAATCCTATGTATTTAAAAAGAGGAATCGAGAAAGCAGCTAAACAGGTTGTGGATAAGATTGCTGAATATAGCAAACCAATCAAAACTTCAGAAGAGATTGCTCAGATCGCTACTATTTCTGCCAACAATGATTATGAAATCGGCAGATTAATTGCAGAAGCAATGGATACAGTCGGCAATGATGGAATCATCAATGTTGAAGAAGCTAAATCTATCGAAACAAGTTTGGAAAAAGTTGAAGGTATGCAGTTTGACCGCGGTTATATCTCTCCTTATTTCGTAACTGATCCCGATAAGATGATCGCAGAATTAACCGATGTCTATGTTTTATTATATGATAAGAAAATCAGTGTAATGAAAGACTTACTTCCTATTTTACAGGTTGTAGCACAGACAGGCAGACCCTTATTGATCATCTCCGAAGATATCGAAGGCGAAGCTTTGGCTACTTTGGTTGTTAACAAATTGAGAGGAACTCTTAATGTTGTTGCGATCAAGGCTCCTGGTTTTGGCGACCGTCGTAAAGCGATGATGGAAGATATTGCTATCTTAACCGGCGGCAGTGTAATTTCCGAAGAAATGGGCAGAAGACTGGAAACAGCAACCATTGAAGATTTAGGAAAAGCCAAGAAAATCATCATTGAGAAAGAAAACACAACAATCAGAGAAGGCGAAGGCACCAAAGATAAATTGGATGCAAGAGTAAAACAGATCAAAGCTCAGATCGAAGAAACCACATCTGATTATGATAAAGAAAAATTACAGGAAAGATTAGCCAAATTGAGCAGCGGTGTTGCCGTGATCAAAATTGGTGCTGCTACTGAAACTGAAATGAAAGAAAAGAAAGCTCGTGTTGATGACGCTTTACATGCAACCAGAGCCGCAGTTCAGGAAGGAATCGTTCCTGGCGGCGGAGTAACTTTGATTCATGCAGCTAAAGCTATCAATTCCGACAGTTTCCTTCTCAGAGAAGAAAAAGTCGGTGCTGAAATTTTAAGAAAAGCTCTTCATTTCCCCGCATATCAGATCGCTTTCAATGCCGGAGAAGAAGGTGCTGTAATCGTTGCTAAATTAAAAGCAAGTGATGACATTCATTTCGGTTACAATGCAGCTACAGGCGAATTTGAAGATTTATTCAAAGCCGGTATCATTGATCCTGCTAAAGTTGTCAGAAGTGCAGTCCAAAATGCAGCTAGTATTGCCAGTCTGTTCCTGACCACCGAATGTATCATTACCGATATCAAAGAAAAAGATGCTCCTGCAGCTCCAAACCCAGGCATGGGTGGAATGGGCGGTATGGGCGGAATGTACTAGAAAAGCAATTATCAATTATTAATTGGGGAGAGTGGGATTGATACTCTTTCTGATTAACAAGAGAAAAACAATTAATAATATAATTATACGAGAGGCAGCTAATCCTGCCTCTTTTTTTTGTGAATTTTGTGCCTTTTGAGGCTATTTATTAATTTTATGGTGGATTCAAAATCCGGATTTGGATGCCGGAACAAAGCCAGTTTAAAAAGTTATTTGACAAAACTTAACTAAGATGCGAAATTGGAAAAAAAACAGGAGTTTATATGTTATATAGTTTATTGGCAGCTGCGCCTGCAGCACAACCACAGGGAAATGTGTTCAGTATGATGCTTCCCTTTGCAGCTATTTTCTTAATTATGTACTTTTTAATTATCAGACCCCAACAAAAGAAACAAAAAGATTTACAAGCTATGATCGAGAGTATCAAAGTGAATGACTGGGTTGTTACCTCCGGTGGAGTTATCGGCAAAGTTGTTGCTATCAACGACATCAAGCACATCATCACTTTAAGAGTTGATGAAGCTACCAACACAAAGATGGATTTTCAGAAACACGCTGTAGTAGGACTTATAAACCATGAAGAAAAATAGAGGTAAAATTCTTGATATCCGTGTAATTGGAGATAAAGTACTCAGAGAAATAGCCAAGCCCGTTGAAGAGATTACTCCGGAAATCAAGGAATTTATTAAGGATTTGATTGCCACCATGTATGAAAAAGACGGTATCGGTCTGGCTGCACCTCAGGTAGGAAGATCTCTGCGTATTTTTATTGTAGATCCCGATGTACATAAGGAAGATGCCAAACCAAATCCGCATGTATTTATCAATCCGCGTTTCACTCTCATGGAAGATGAAACTACCTATGATGAAGGCTGTCTGAGTGTTCCTGAGATCTTTGAAAAAGTCAAAAGATACAAAAAAGTCAGTATCGAAGCACTCGATGAACATGGAGAACTGAGAAAATACGACGCAGAAGAAGTATTCGCTATTGCCCTCCAGCACGAATATGACCATCTTGACGGAATCCTCTTTATCGACAGACTTCCCAAGATCAAACAACTTACCCTGAAACACAAGCTGAAAATGCTGATGAAAACTACTGACGAGAACGGTGTTAACATTCGCGTGGATGAGGATGAATAATATTATTTTTATGGGCACTCCGGATTTCGCAGTGCCCGCTTTAAAACTTTTAGCAACTTCTCAATTCAGACCGATTCTGGTCATTACTCAACCCGATAAACCGCAAGGCCGCAAACAAAAGCTTCTCCCCCCTCCTGTTAAAGTTATTGCAGATGAATTAGGTATTCCTGTGATCCAGCCCGAAGATGTAAATACACCCAAAGTACTGGCTTATCTGGAAACACTTTCTCCTGCTTTGATTGTAACTGTCGCTTACGGTGGCTATCTTAAAAAGAGGATCAGAAATCTTCCTGTACATGGCTGCATTAACCTGCATCCTTCCCTCCTGCCTAAATTCAGAGGTGCTTCCCCTGTTAATTCTGTTCTTTTTGCCGGTGATACTGTAACCGGAAATACTATTTTTAAAATTGCCAAAGATATGGATGCAGGGCCGATCTTTTTCCAAAACAGATTCAATATTCCTGTAGAATTCTGTTACTCTTCTCTCTATGAATTCCTGGCAGAAGATGGTGCAAAAGCTTTACTGGAAACTATCCCCGCAATTCTGAACAATACAATTACTCCCATTAAACAGGATCATTCTCAAGCTTCCTTCAGCTTCAAAATAACAAAAGAAACCGTTACCATAAACTGGGCACAACCTGCCGTAAGCATACATAATCTGGTGAGAGGACTGGCTTGGGAACCGGGAGCTACAGCATATTTGAAAGATTCTCTGATCAAGATTATGGATAGTAAAGTTATTGCAGAGAAATGTACTGAAAAACCCGGAACCATTGTAGAAATCATTAAGCATCAGGGATTTAAAGTCGCCACAGGGGAGATGTATCTTTTGATCACAAAAGTACAACCTGCCGGTAAAAAGATCATGCCTGCACATGATTATAATCTGGGAGCCCGGCTAGTACCGGGAGCATGCTTTGGAGATAGTCAGGTGTCTAAAGCCTTGAGTAGTGAGTAGAAAAATGGAATTTGAGTTAAATACCAAAGGAAAAGGTTTGTTTTTATCAACATCGACCATCGGGTTGATCTTGATGATGGCTCTGACAACCTTGCTCTGGTGGTTTATTTCCCCGCGTCTGCATGAGATCAGCGGAGTGCTTGCCGTTACCGTTCTCACAGGCTTAAGAGTCTTTTATTTTCTCGTACTTTCCGGTATTATATTTATTATTTTAACTTGTATATTAGAAAAGAATTTCCTTATTTCAGGTTTTATTATCAGAATAACTCTCCAGTTCCTCTTCCCTATCACCATCCTTTTAGGCCGGATTGTCGGTATTTCCAAAGACAGGATGCGGGAATCATATGTACCGGTGAACAATTCCTTTGTCAAAGCTATCAAAAAGAGTTTTAACCCCAAAGATATCCTGATCCTCTTACCCCACTGCCTGCAGAATACAGGCTGTGATCTGAGGATTACCGTTAATATTAAAAACTGTCATGACTGTGGACGCTGTAATATCGGTGCATTGGTCAGAATTGCCACTAAATTCGGTACTTCCATCGCCATTGCCACAGGTGGAACACTCGCCCGCAGAATTATTATCCAAAACAAACCAAAGTTTATTATAGCTGTTGCCTGCCAGAGAGATCTGGTGGATGGCATGCAGGATGTATTTCCCATCCCTGTTTACGGAGTTTTGAATCTCAGACCCGAAGGACCCTGTATCAATACAATGGTCGATACGGAAGAGATCGAAAATGTGATCAGAAAAGTAATCAAGATACAGTAGTCAGTGGCCAATAGGCAGAGAGGAGAGATAACTCACCCCCGGCCCCTCTCTTGCAAAGCGAGGGGAGTGGATAGAGAAGTCGTCAGGCGACAGTGGGGAAGACTCCGCGTGTCCCCTGTATAACCAGCCTTTAGACTGGTTCAATGAAAAGTCCTTGCCTTTTTAAGGGAAAGGATTTAGGATAGGGTTGTCGGAGTAGTTGTTAGTTATCAATTGTTAATTGTTAGTGAGTAAGTGAATTAATATTAATTAGTACCTGGAGGTAAAATGAAAAAATTAGTGTTCTTATTATTACTTTTACCCTTAGTCCTTTTTGCAAGGGAAGAAATTACCATTGCTGATTCTCCGACTGCCGGAATTTTGCAGAAAGGAGAAGCTTTGATCTTTGCCAAGATCTACCGCGAAAACGGCATGCTCACAGGCTCTCAGGTAGGATTACTGCCGGGCTTCATGTTTGGCGTCAGTTTCGGTGGGGAAGATGTGGTAGGGAACCAGGAACCACGCTGGCATGACGGAGTAGAATTCAATACCAAACTCCGCCTGAATGAAGAAGATGGCAAATATCCGGCCTGGGTGATCGGTTTTGATTCTCAGGGACATGGTGCTTATAATAAAGATTTGAAACGCTATGATTTCAAATCCAAAGGTTTTTACACTACCGCTTCCAAAAACTATAATTTTCTGGGAACCTTAGGCTTACACGCTGGTATCAATTACTCGCTTGAAAACAAAGATAAGGACAAGGATCTTAATCTGTTTTGCGGTCTCACCAAAGATGTGGGGAAGAAGCTGATGCTTGGTCTGGAATACGATGCAGCCTTTAATGATAATCAGGAAGAAGTTCTGGCAACCGCCTCAGACCCCAAAGGTAAAGGCAGAGGATTTCTCAATTCAGCAGTCAGTTTATCCCTTACAGACGAACTCGTTTTGAAACTTAATCTCTATGACATGCTCCAGAACGGACCAGAAACTAAAGGGTTGGACAGATCTGTTTCCATCTTCTATTTTATAACTTTCTAACACAAAGAAGGAGATACATTAGAGAATATTTAACAGGGATGAACATGATAAACAGGATAATATTCCTGCATATTTCTCTCTCACTCTGTTGATAATTTTCTCATTTTTCTCTTCATTCCTTAAAGAAGCTTCTCTTTAGCTTCTTACTAGCTCCCTACTAGGTGCTTATTTATATTAAGAATTATCTATAAATTAAGTATGCTGGTAAGGAAACTTATGTAAATCGGGGATTATAAAATGAAAATTAATGAACTAAAAAATACAGATTTTACTAACTGCTGAAAATTAATACAGGATTAAGGAGACATTAATGTCGTTGGCAAATAAAGAGAATCATCAGCTTGAATGGAAAGAAGAGTGGCGTGATGAGTATATAAAATGGATCTGTGGTTTTGCTAATGCTGACGGTGGAACCTTGGGGACGCAATATCGAGAAAATGAAAGAAGAATGCAGAGCAGCCCAAAATCATGAGCCGGAAATCAAATATGATTTCGGTGGAGTTATGATCACTTTTATCGGTAAAATTCCAGCGGAATATTCTAATTCAGCAGATTCTGGTGGAAAAGAATCAAAGAAAACTGTGGTGAAAACTGTGGTGAAAACTGTGGTGAAAATCTTAAATGAGATTCAGCAAAATCCCTATATTACCCGAGCAGAGTTGAGTAAAATTACAGGATTAAGTGTTAGAGGAATTGAGTGGAATTTAACAAAACTGAAGAAAAATGGAAATATAATCAGAATTGGTACCGACAAATCCGGTTATTGGAAAATTGTGAAGAAACATAAAAACATAAATGACAACAATGATAATTAATGATTATGAATCCACTACAATCAAATAGCAATTCCTGGGTTAACAGTGTTTTATATTTCCTTAAACCTGATCTGAAAGCACCATTTGTTCCAACAGATATGCCGGGTAATAATGCTAGTCATAACCTCCGTATAAATCAAAATCCATTGAAGGCACCAAATGAATAAACTAAATAGACATATGAGAACGTATAAGGGATTATATATTAACTTTATTAGTATTGTAATTTTGTTTTCAATTGATTACTTGATTAGATATGTGAACGGAAAACCCGGATGTAGGTTACCTAAACATGGTATTCCTGAAATTCTATTTGGTTTACTGTATATTATTGCGACAATGGTATCTGTATATAATATATTGATAAGTGAATCAAATATTCAAAGTAAATGGATTAAAGCATTAATTCGAATATTGCAAATTGTATTAGTCTTGATTTTTAATGCCTATTTCCTATTGGCTTATTCTCTAGATACAGAAATAGACTCTTTATGAATCAATTAAAAACAGGATATTTCTTGATTTTAATAGTTAATCATATTCTATGGAGGATTGATGAATAAACAAAAAATTGCTGTATTAGTTCAAACCGGATTTGGTATGCTTATAATATTAAGTGAATTTACCTGGATGTTTGATATTGATAAAATTTGGGCAATATTTTTTTTGATTCCATTTATCATATGCTTTTTAAATGATATGAATAATATTTTCACGTTGAGCCACTCGTCCAGTCTGAATGAGCCATGTCTCCGTTGAAAATGAGCCACCAGTAAAAATATTCGTAGAGTTTTAAAAGGCATTCCCAAAATGAGTGTTTCTGAAGGTTTTACAATAATGATGAATAAGATATGATTTTAATTCATGTGTGGATAGAAATAATAATCTTTCGTCCTAACGGACTGGGTTTGGTGTCATTCAACCCGGCAGTTAAAACTGCCCGGCTAAAGTCTTCTGTCCTACGGACAATTTGAGAGATACCACAGATTTATTGTTTTCAACTCAAGTATTTATTAGTGGCTCACTCTTTCGGAGACATGGCTCATTTCCAGCGGAGGAGTGGCTCACTTAAATTGGACACTATGCTCATCGTGACTGGAATATCCATGATAAATCAAAAACACTAAAAGGTGAACTTTTATATGCAACAATTGTATCAAGTTTAATGGTGACTTTGATTGGATTTCAAAAAATAACATTGATCTATTATACCAATGTTTTATTAAATGGTCAAAGAACAAATTTATCGGTTAGTTTAGAATTATGTTTTACAACGTTATTGGGGATTTCAATACCAATATTCATTTATTTACAAAGAGGTGAAGGAAAAGCAAAAGAAACAAATGATTCTGAGGATTAAGAGATCTTTGAGTAAAGCAAACCATGGTTTATCTTACTCTTCCGGCACAGAATAAATATACTCTTTGGGATTGAGTATTAAGGATGAAACATTGAGGCATCTCCCCGTCCGCAGGACGGAAAATATTAGACTGCAGTTTCAACTGCAGGTATATGATTCACACCGCATCTCGTCCGGCAGGACGACAGATTATTATGTTTTGGGAATCGAGTATGAAGGTGAAACTCTTTAAGAAATTTAGCATGAATAACTGATGGGTCAGGATTCTCAGGAGACGAATTGTCCAGTGTTTTCATTTTCGCTTTGTGATGAGATGTTTCGAGAGTTATTTTTTTGTTTGACATGGTCGTAGAATATAAGGAAATTATTTTTGATAAGGATGTTTTTACTCCTAATGTCCGAGAAATATTGATAAACAAAGGAGGTTGCTGTGGAGAAAATGAAAGTTTTGGACAGAGAAATTGCAGTTTATCAAAAGGATGATAAAGACTACATTTCTTTGACAGATATAGTCAAGACTTTGGATAATGGACTTGCTCTAATTGAAAAATGGTTTCGAAATAAGAATACAATTGAGTTTCTAGGGATTTGGGAGACTATCTATATTTCTGAATTTAGTTCCCCCGAATTCGAGCGAATTAAAAATCAGGCAGGATTAAACAGATTTGTTTTGTCTGTGAAGCAGTGGGCGGAAAAAACCTGTTCAATAAGATTAACTATAAAGTTTATAAGTGAGGATTTATGAAAAATAATTGCTCTATATTGTTATTTCTTCTTCTTCTTTGCTTTAATGAAATCAGTGCGAAGGAATATAAGTTTCAATTAATTGAAGAGAATTGTTACAAAGATTACTACCTTCTAGTTTTTTCTGACAGTACTTTTGACTATTTTCCTACTAAACAAAATAGCATTGAAATTATTGTTAGTAAATATAATTCACGACAAGTTAAAAATAACATGAATTTAAAACGGTTAGAAATTGATACTATTATTCCGCTCACATTAATTTCAATACCAGATACCACAAAATTTACAATTTCAAATGAATTGCTGGATGAAGAATATGGGTATAAAAACTCGTTAAATCCCGGGCAAGGATCAAGATTTGTTGGTCTTTACGAAGTAGTCAAAAAGGGATACATCCAATTGTTACTTCCTTGTTATTTTTCGGAGGATATTATTTGTTATGATGGTAAACTCTATTACATATCTCCTAACGATTAGGTTGCGTATGAATTTAATCGATCTTTTATGATACTTCGAGCTTTTAGCAAAGTAACAGGAAAATACTGAACACTCAAGACTTTTATTCTATAGGGGTTACTTTTATCAGGACCCATTCTTCCACATATATTTTCTCTGCTTGACTTTTTTTTCGTTCTTTAATATCTTTATTTCATGAAGGAGTTTGCTATGTACAATGAAGGGGATTTAGCTATAATTATCGATGAGATAAGGAAGAATATTCCTGAAGTATCTGAAATAATCCTTTTTGGCAGTTATGCCACTGGAAATCCCAACATGGACAGTGATCTCGATATCCTTACTAAAGTTAACAGAGATATTCCCAGAAAAGAAAAACTACTTTTGCTTAATAATCTTCTCCTTTCTTTCTCCAGGAAACATTTGGATGTTGATTTAATCATTAAAAATAATCTTGAATATGATCTTCTCAAGAGTCAATTTGGATCATTGTGCTATGAAGTTGAAAATAATGGGAAAACAATATGGATCAAAAATCCAAAAACTGCATAGACTTAAACTTAGTACAAAAATGGTTGCTCAAAGCTGGGAATGATCTGGAAATAGTGCGTCAGGGATTACAAGCTGAAAACGTAGTCACCGATGTTCTTTGTTTTCATTGCCAACAAGTTGTAGAAAAATGTTTCAAAGCATATCTCATATCTAAAAATCTGAATTTTCCCAAGACACACAATCTCTCAATTCTCTTAGAAAAAATGATTCATGATGATGTTGAATTTGAAAAGTTTGAAGATATTGTATATATGACCAATTATGCCGTTGAACTCAGATATCCAGACGATTTTTTTATTCCTGATCTGATAGAAACTCAGGAAGCATACAAAAATGCTCTTCGAGTATTCCAAAATATATCTCAAAGATTACAGTAATTAATTCAGCAAGTAAAAGGAAGAATTTATTTGACACGATCTTAGACAATCTTATTATGTTGTATGAAAGGAGATCGGGGAAATTTGTTAATTATTAGTTGTTAGTTGTTAATGAAGAGATGGGAATTGAATGATACTTCTTGAGTTCTTCCCGGATTATCCCACTTTTATTAATTAGGTTAATATGTGAAATTCGTGGACAAACTCTCTTGTTATGAAACTAATGAGGTTGAAATGATTACCCATAAAAATGCAGAAATACAACAAGCTAAGGATTTGCTTTATACTCTTAGCATGGATAAATATGCCCGGGAAATATATGAAGCACGCCAAAAAGCTCAGATGGATATTAGATCGGGGATAGCTAAAGCCAAAAGAGACGGATTACTGGAAGGAGAAATTAAAGGCCATAAACTTGGAAAAGAAGAAGGAATCAATATTGGCAAAAAGGAATTAGCCTTGGACATAGCTAAGAAGTTAATACTTACTGGGATTTCGAAGCCGGAGACAGCAAGCATTACAGGCTTGACAGAAGAAGAAATAGAATAGATGGCAGTATTAAGAATGGATTTACAGCTGTCGTGGATGAGGAAGATCATTACTATACCTTTGGTCTCAAAAAGGATGGTTTATCTTACTCTTCCGGCACAGAAAATAAATACACTTACAATGGCAAAGAACTGGTGGATGAGTTTGGGTTGAATTGGTATCACTATGGAGCAACGTATTATGATCCGCAGATTGGAAGGTGGCATAGCATTGATCCGGTGATGAATTCCTTAGTCCGTATGTGTATTGTGGGAATAATGTAGCAAATTGTATCGATCCTGATGGCACTACTACTTTAATTGGCTCTGAGAATCAAGTTACTGAGGTGGTACTCAATAATGACTGCAGTATTTGGAAGGATTGTGGAAATTTCTATAGTTACGTAGGAGATACACCTAGAGTGAATGAGTTTATTAACCCAGATACTGGGAAAAAATTTGATATGATGAAATTGAATTTGGGAAATAGTTTTGACGGTTTAATAAGAAGACTGTATAATGAACAAAAGTCTTTATCTTTAATTGAATTAGCAAAACAATCAAGAGATAATAACAAATATGATATTATGACTAATTTTAAAAATAAATCAAGAATGCTAAATGGAAAATATGTTACAGGTAAGTCAGCTGGAAATTACCTTTTTGGTTTGAATATGTCTAATAGACTATATTTGGCTTTTGTGGATATAGGAGCAGGTTTATACCACATTTATGACAATGGAAAGTCGGGAGTTGGGGACATTTGGGAAAATATTATGGAGAAGTGCCTTATGCAGGGGAGATGATAGATAGAGGATGGGTTGATGGACACAATGGACGTTGGTAGGTAGCATATGAATAAAGTAATAAGAGTAATTTCCTTGGGATTATTAATTCTTTTAATTTTGACACTTCTTTATTGGTTTTTTTCCCCAACAAAATGGGCAATTATAGAAATACCTTTCAGAAATAATAAACCACTTTTCTTTATGTTCGTTCGCTATAACGGCGAGATAACTTTAAATATAAGATTATCTTCAAATAAAACTTTTTATAGACACAAAAATGAGTATTTTTTTCCATATGCTCAAGGATTGAGTTATATGGTAAATAATGATACTTTGATAATCTATACTTTTGGTTCATATACAAAACCTAAGAAATTTGATTCATCGTATAAAATAATAATTAAACAACTCCCAGAATGGGATGCTGATAATCCACATATTCAAGATAAATTTCTTCAAGAAGTAAAAAATTCTCATCTTAAAGAAATAAGTATTAAAGACTATTATAGAATAGTGAGCAAAACAAAATAGCTAAAGTTTGAGTAAAATGATACTTTTTAAAGACAATAGTTGTGAAGCAAACCATGGTTTATCTTACTCTTCCGGAACTCAGAATAAATACCCTCTTTGGGAAGGATTCAGTGATAAAAAATGAGGATTTAGTGGCTTCCCCGTCCGGAGGACGAAAGATATTAGACTGCAGTTTCAACTGCAGGTATATGAATCACACCGTATCTCGTCCGGAGGACGACAGATTATTGATATAAGTACCTTTGATAAGATTAAAACAATGAAATTCTCCATTAAACATAATGCCCTTTATACAAAGAATTAGTTCATCAACAACCACTTTGTTAATATCCATTTTGTGAACAAATTGAGCATAATCCTTCTAATTATTCTGTAACTCCCAAAATATTTCTTGACCAAATTTATTAATAAGTAATTTCTCATTTTGTCTGGAACATTATTTTGAAACTTTGGAAAAATTGTTCATAATCATGTTTTGAGCACTTATTTTGGAGGAACCATTATGAAAAATTTTGTGATTGTATTGCTAATAGTCTTATTTTGCCACACTGTTTTAAGTGCCACAGACTTGAACCAACCGCTGCCTGTAGATCCCAGGGTAAAAGTCGGAAAATTGTCGAATGGTTTAACTTATTATTTAGTGAAAAACAATACTCCGGAGCATTTTGCCGAGTTAAGACTGGTGGTCAATGCAGGTTCTGTTTTGGAAGATGAGGATCAGAAAGGTCTGGCTCATTTTTGTGAACATATGGCGTTCAATGGTACAAAGAATTTTAAAAAGACAGCTTTAAATGATTACCTAAGTTCGATCGGAATGGGGTTTGCAGCAGGTTTAAATGCCTATACCAGTTACGATGAAACAGTATATATTCTCAAAACTCCCACTCAAAACCCGGAGCATTTGAAGAAAGCAGTCTTCATTCTGGGGGAATGGGCACATAATCTGTCTCTGGAAAACAGTGAGATCAAACTGGAAAGAGGGGTTATTGTCGAGGAATGGCGGGGTCGTCTGGGTGCCTGGGATAAAATGGGTAAGAAAAATAATAAAATTATCTATTCCGATTCCAAGTATGCCACTCACGCTCCTATTGGAGAATATGAAGTCCTCAGTAAATTCAAGAATCAAAGGTTGAAACAGTTTTATCAGGATTGGTACAGACCTGATCTACAGGCAGTAGTTGTAGTGGGGGACATAGATATTCAGGAAACAGAGGCCTTGATCAAGAGCAATTTCGAGTCAATTCCGGAAGTAAAAAATCCCCGACTGCGTGAGAATTTCCGTGTCCCGGATAATGCTGAGCCTTTAGTGACGATTGCCTCTGATAAAGAAGCAACAAATTCTCGCGTTTCCCTCTACTTTAAGAAAGAACTGAAATCTGTTAAGACACAACAAGACTATCTTGAAAAAATAAAGCAGGAATTATTTAACTCTATGCTTACTATGCGTCTTGAGGAATTTCAGCAAAAAGAAAATCCCCCTTTCAGATGGTTTTACATATCCAGATACCCTTTAACCCGAGTCAACGATTGCTTTCAAATGCATGCTTGGGTCAATGATAACGGGATTCCGGCCGCTTTAGAAGCTTTCACCCGGGAGCTGCAAAGAGTATGCAAGTTCGGATTTACCCAGGGTGAACTGGACCGGGTTAAACTGGATGCTTTGAAAAGTGCTGAAAGATCTGCCCTGGATATTGATAAGCAGAACTCAGGTGACTTAGTCTGGGATTATATCAGTATCTTTACGAGAAATATGCCGATGCTTAACCCTGTACAGGAATTTGAATTGAAAAAGTCCTTGCTTGACAGGATAACTCTTCAGGATGTTAATGCCGTTTCCAAACTGTATGAAACTGATAACAATGTGATCATAGCAGCAGAAAGTCCCGAAAAACCGAGTGTGAAGATACCCACAGAAGAAGAATTATTGGCTGTATATCATAAAGCAAGACAATTGCCTCTGCTTTCATATGCAGACTTATACAAGAATAAGCCGTTTCTAACCAAAATGCCGGAAAAAGGCTCAATTGTCAGCAGAAAATCTAATAAAGAATTAGGCTTAACTGAACTCGTTTTATCCAATGGAGCCAAAGTTATATACATAAAAACAGACTTCAAGAATCAGCAAATCTTATTTAAAGCTATCAGTCCGGGAGGAATATCCCAACTTAAAGATGATGAGGTTCTGGCAGCAGGGATGACTAACGAACTGATAGGACAATCAGGTTTGGGAGACTTTTCCAGCATAGATCTGACAAAATTTTTGACTGGACATTTGTACTGGAGTTATACAGAAATTTCGGATAAGAATGAGATAATTTCCGGGGAGACAACCAGGGAAGATCTGGAATTGGGAATGCAAATGCTCTATGCTCAGTTTGTTTGCCCAAAGAAAGATTCCACCAGTTTCAACATAGTATTCAACAGAACAAAAGATATGGTGGGAAATAATGCTAATGACCCGGAAACTGTTTATGAAGACAGTGTCATGGCTATTCTGTTTAATCATCATCCCCGAAAGAAAAGTCTGGATCTGAACAATATTAATCAGGTGACTCTTGATAAATGCTGGAATATTTACAGAGACAGGATCTCCAACGGCAGGGATTTTACCTTTGTTTTTGTCGGAGCTTTAACAGACAGTCTTATAGAAAGAATAGCAGAGAATTATCTGGCAGCGATACCTTCCAAACCTGAAACTGAGCAGGTTCTTGATCATCAAATAGAATATTTACAAGGACATTATGAACAAAAGATCTATGCCGGGCAGGAAGAAAAATGCCAGCTCAAATTAGTGATCAATTCCAAATTCCCTTATTCTTACGAAAACAGAACAAAGTTGAAAGCTATGACTTTGATCTTCAATGAGTTATTACGTGAGAATGTCAGAGAGAAATTAAGCGGAGTATATTGGGTTTATGCAAATCCGGTTATTGACAAGTACCCGACAGGACGTTTGGCTATGTATATCGCTTTAGCATGCTCACCAAACAGAGTGGACGAACTGACTGCAGAAATTTATAAAGTTATGGATAGCATGAAAAAGAAACCAGCAGCAGAAAAATATATGAAAGTATATCTGGAAACATATCTGAAAGCTCATGAAGAAGGGTTGACTAACAATGATTACTGGATGTCGGAACTGGAAAAATTCATTAATTTCGGCATCGATCTGAAGGAACTCAATAATTATCAGAATATTCTGAAGAGTGTAAAACCCACTGACATTCAGGATTTTGCTCAGAAATATCTTAATTACAAACAAAATTGCATAAAAGTTGTCTTACTGCCGAAGAACAGTCTTTAGGTATTAGAACTAATATTTTTCATTTTTGGTCAAAATATTGAAGGTTATAATGGACTTTATGGACTAAATGGACTATATTGACAGCATGGACAGGAGGTGGGAAAATAGAAAGAAGGGATCGGAATGTTTCTCACGGAGTTCACTGAGAACACAGAGTAAGGATTTTGCAATTTAACTTTTTTGGATATGGTTTGTCCAGGTTAGGGGAAAATTGTTCAATTCATCCCCATTCTCTATTTTTATTGACAGAAAGACAACTTCTTTCAAACTTACATATTATGAGAAAAATGTTTATTTTTGCTGTGATGGCATTAATTTTGGTCATTTCTGGTTGCAGCTATTCTGTTTATACCAACCAATACCCTTATTTAAAAACTCTGCATATCACTCCGTTTGAGAATAAGTCAACAGAATATAGTCTGAGTCAGGACATCATGACAAGTTTAGTAGAGAAATATAATCAGGACAACAGATTAAAACTTGTTTCTATTTCACCGGATTGCCAAATTGAAGGAACAATTCTGGAATATCAAAAAAATATATACAGTTATGATAATGCGAAAAATATCAAAGAATATCAAATCAAAATGCTGCTCAAAGTGAAATTCCTTGATTTAAAATACAATAAAGTAATTTGGGAGAATTCCACCCTTTTACTCAGTGAAATATATAATGTCGAGTCTGGAACTTCCGCACCTTTTAAAACAGAGAAAGAAGCCCAGAATTCAATTTACAAAGAACTTTTTAACCAAATTATGAAATACACGTTGGAAGAATGGTAAGAATAAATAAATTTTTAGCACAATGCAATCTGGGTTCCCGCCGTCAGGTAGAGGAACTGATCACCTCCGGAAAGATCAAGGTCAACGGAGTCATCTGTACCGAACTGGGTACCCAAATTAATCCTGCCGAAGACAAAGTCGTCATGGGCAGAAAAGAATTAAAAATAGACACTGAACTGATCTATGTTATGCTCAATAAACCTAAGAACTATCTTGTGACAACCAAAGATGAATTCGACAGACGCACCGTCTATAAACTCCTGCCGGAATTTGCTATCAAATTAAACCCAATCGGCAGATTGGATAAGGACTCAGAAGGTCTGCTCATCCTGACAAATGACGGAAATTTCGCCCAGTTACTCATTCATCCCAGAAACAAATTACCCAAAACTTATAAAGTTGTGATCAAAGGCAAGCTTGCCCATGATGATCTGCTTAAGCTTAGGGCCGGGGTAGAGATAGAAGGGCAGAAAACACTGCCGGCTAAGATCTATATCAAGAAAGAAACTGAAGAAGAATCCACAATCAAAATTACTATTTATGAAGGTAGAAACAGACAGATCAGAAAAATGTTTGAGAAATTTCACCATGATGTCGTTTCTTTGAAAAGAATTGAAATTGGCAGTATCGAACTCGGTAAACTACCCACAGGAATGTGGAGATTCTTAACACCCCAGGAAATACTTAGTGTCGTCGGAAACTATAGACAAAGGACAGAAAAATGAAAATCGGCTTAATCGGCTTACCAAAATCAGGAAAAACAACAATCTTTAATGCTCTCACAGGACTTGATATCGAAACAAATGCCTACTCCTCCGGAAAGGCAGAAACAAATCTGGCTGAAGTTAAAGTACTCGACCCCAGAATTACCAAACTTTCAGAAATGTATAATCCCAAGAAAACCATCTATGCGAATATCGAATATCTTGATTTTTCAGGTATGAGTGAGGGAGATGCCCAGAATGGATTGTTCGACAGTCAGAATATGGGGTTACTCAAAAACACGGATGCTTTGGCCTTAGTGGTCAGAAATTTTCAGGATTCAGTTCTAAATGATACATTCGGAATACCCGGTATCCTCAGAGATCTCAATACAGTGGAAAATGAATTTTTAATTTCAGACTTAATCATTGCCGAGAAGAGACTGGAAAAAATAGAACTGGGTTATAAACGAGGAATCAAGACTCCAGCTATCCAATTGGAAGAAAAAGTCATCCGCACTATTATAGATCATCTGAATAATTCTCTGCCTCTAAGAACACTTCAACTTAGTGAAGACGAAGACAAATCTGTCAGAGGTTTTCAATTCATCAGTCAGAAACCGCTCTTAATAATCGTTAATTCTGATGAGAGTACTTTCCGGAAAAGTGCTGATATCTTAACCAAATTACAGGAAAACTATTTATGTGTTGAATTTGCAGGCAAGTTCGAAATGGAATTAAGTAAACTCGATGAGGAAGAGGCTTCTCTCTTCATGGAAGATATGAACATCACAGAATCAGCAAAAAACTTACTGACCAAACTTTCTTACCAGTTACTGGGTTATATCAGCTTTTTTACTGTAGGTACTGATGAAGTAAGAGCGTGGACAATCAGTAACGGGGAAAATGCTTTAGAAGCTGCGGGCAAAATTCACTCTGATCTGGCTCGCGGATTCATCAGAGCTGAAACTTTCTCCTATGATGATCTTATGAAATTTGGAACAGAAAAATCTACAAGAGAACACGGGCACTTTCGTTTGGAAGGAAAAACATATCTCGTCAAAGACGGCGATATTATCAACATCAGATTCAGTGTGTAGATTATGGCTGATAAAGTAGTAAGAGCCAGAAAAAAACCAATAGCACCAAAAGAAGTTAAACCGCTGACCAAAAGATTTTATTATCTCATAGGCGGTTCTTTTCTTGCTGTTTTTTCTTTTTTACTGCTTGTCTCCTTACTTGAAACAACTGACACGATTTTGGCAGATTTCCAAAACATTGTGCAATATGGATTTAGCTTTGGCGATATTGTTCATTTAAGATTCGCTTATGTTTCAAACCCCATTGGAATATTCGGAGCTCTGTTTTCCTATCTATTTCTCATTCTCTTTGGCAAGTTCCAGTCTTTCTGTATCTCACTATTTGGGATCGCTACAGGCATCATTTTGGCCCGCAAAATCAAAAGCACAAAAATTATTCTAAAAACTATCAATCTTTTTCTCTTAACTGTTCTTCTGAATTTTGTTTTACTCGTTCTCGATATCCTACCCAGAGAACCAGGTATGATTCCAAATTTTATTGTCAGTTTCTTGATGGCAGTATTTAAACCAACCGGAACCATATTACTCGCCTCGGTGGGAATCATCACTGCCCTCGTTTTGACGATGGATTTAGAAAGCATCAAAAACTTATTCAGGAAAAATGAGACTAACTTACTGCCGGATAATAAAATAGATAAATCAATTCCCAAAAATGAACCTACAATAACGAATATTACAACAATTCTGGAAAAACCCGCAGTTGAACCTCCCAAAATCACCTCACATATTACTACAGCCGAAGAAATTTCACCAACTAATTCTGAAACCCAACCTGCTGAAACAGTTAAAGTTAACAAACCTCAGAAAATCAAAAGAAGAGAGGAATATCCTAACGGAGAACTTTTTGGTACATACATAAAGCCGGATATTAATGTATTTTTAACAACAAATAAAGTCCTTTCGAAAAGGGATAAAGATGAAATAGAAGCTGAAATCAAAGGTATAAGCACTATCTTGCAGGAAAAACTGGCTGAATTTGAAGTAGCAGCAAGTGTTAAAAATGTTAATATCGGACCGATCATTACTCAGTATGAATTGGAACCTGCACCTGGAATTAAAGTTAGCAGATTTCTTTCTTTGGCCGATGATCTGGCCTTAGCCATTAAAGCTAAGAGTATCAGAGTACAGGCACCCATACCCGGAAGAGGCTTGATCGGCATAGAAATTCCCAATAAAACCAGAGATGTGATATTCTTAAAAGACATTTTATTGTGCGAAGAAATGAAGAAAAATGAAAGTATTCTGACAATTGGTTTAGGTAAAGATATTGCAGGAAATCCTGTAATTGCAGACCTAACCAAGATGCCTCACTTACTGATCGCAGGTGCTACCGGATCAGGAAAAAGCGTTTGTGTGAATACGATTATTAATAGTATTTTACTCAGAACAACTCCGGATGAAGTACGACTTGTACTCATTGATCCCAAAAGAATTGAACTTTCCGGTTACGAAGGCATACCGCATTTAATCCAGGATGTAGTTACTGAACCGGAAGATGCCTTATTAGCCTTGAACTGGGCAGTTTATGAAATGGAAAGGCGATATGAGTTGCTCCAAAAATATAAAGTAAGGGATATCAGTAATTATAATAATAAAATTTTAGATCAACAAAAAGAAGAACCGGAAGACGAAGTTCTGCCATATATAGTCGTAATCGTAGATGAATTTGCCGACTTGATCATGACTGCCGGTAGAGATATTGAACTTCCCATCACCAGACTGGCTCAGATGGCCAGAGCTATCGGAATCCATTTAATATTAGCAACCCAAAGACCATCCATCAAAGTTATTACAGGTATTATTAAAGCAAATTTCCCTGCCAGAATTGCCTTCCAGGTATCATCCAAAGTAGATTCAAGAGTTATTCTGGATACCATGGGTGCAGAAAGATTATTAGGCAGAGGCGATATGTTGTTCTTACCTCCGGGAAAAGCCAATCCCGACAGAATTCATGGTGCTTTTTTAGCAGACTCAGAGATTGAAGCTATTGTAGAATATTTAAAAATGCAGCCTAAACCCAAACTTAGAATTGAAATGATCAAACAACAAGATAAGAATATTGAAGAATTTCAGTACGATGATGAACTGTTCCCGGAAGCTGCCAGATCAGTTGTCCAGGCAAATGTGGCCTCAGTATCCATGCTGCAACGTCAATTCAAAATCGGCTATGCCAGAGCAGGGCGTTTGATCGATATGTTAGAACAGGCAGGAATAATAGGACCCCACTTGGGCAGTAAATCACGCGATGTCATCGCAACTGAAGAAGACCTTAAGATCTATGGATATGACAAATGAAGTTTTTAATATTTACAGTCATTTTACTGTGTCTAAGCATTTCTTGTTTTACCTTACCTACCAATTCTGAATTCTATGACAAGGTTGTAACAGCTTATGATTCAGTTTACTCTTATCAGGCTGATATAGAACAGATCAATTACTTCTCCAAATTGAAAGTAACCAAAAAATCTTTTGGTAAGATTTATTTCCAGAATGGAAATATCGCGATCTATTATGAAAAACCGGATTATCAGGTGATCACTCTTAATAATGACAAAATCCTGGTCTATGATAAAAACTCTCAAACCGCAGTAGAAACCCGGAATACGGAATATCAGAATTACAATCCCTTAAAATTAATCAACCTATACTGGGATAAAAGTGGGGTAAAGGAATTAACAGAGAAAGATAATCTTTACAATTTGAAACTCAGCAAGATCAAAGATGATAAAATTAAAGAAATAATTCTCACTCTAAACTCAGATAATTACCTTTTCCAGAAAGTAATTATCAAGAATACAGATGGAAACAGCTTAACTCAATCATTCAAAAACTACATGATCAACAGGAAGATACCTGAAAAATATTTCAAGTTCAAACTACCAAAAAATACAAAAATTATAAATAATTAGAGGTGAATATGATTTGTTTAATTATGGCCGGAGGTGCAGGAACAAGGTTTTGGCCCCTTAGTAAGAAGAATTTGCCCAAACAATATTTGAATATTTCGGGTGAAAAATCTCTTATCAGACAGACTTATGAGCGGATTGATAATTTCGTAAAAACAGAGGATGTGTATGTAGTAACCACAGAAGATCAGATTGATCTGGTCCAACAACACATACCTGAGTTACCAATGGAGAATATTATCATTGAACCTTTTGGCAAAAATACTGCTCCCTGTATAGGTTTAAGTTCTGCTTATTTAAAAAACAAATATGCCAAAGATAAGTTGGTATTAACTGTTCCGGCAGACCATATAATAGAAAACACAGAAGAGTTTCAAAAGACTGTTAAGAAGGCAAGTGTAGCAGCAAGAAAAGGACAGCTAGTAACTTTTGGGATTGTTCCCACATATCCTGCTACAGGCTATGGCTATATAGAATCCGGGTACATTTATGAAAAAGGCATGTTTCACGTGAAACAATTCAAAGAAAAACCGGATCAAAAAACAGCACAACTTTTCATTGATCAAAGAAATTTTTATTGGAATAGCGGGATCTTCTTATGGTCTTTAGGAACAATCCTGAAGTCTTTTGAAACTTTTCTCCCGGAAGTAAATAGTATTATGTCAGAGATCAATGCCTTATGGAAAGATAAGGGTTACCATGTTTCTATAGATGATCTATATGCCAAAATGCCTAAGATTCCTATTGATATCGGGATAATGGAAAAAGCTACACAGAGAGTCGTAATTCCCGTAGAAATGGGCTGGAGTGATGTCGGAAGTTGGCAGGCTCTATATGATATTTCTATGAAAGACAATAATTTAACGCACTCCAAGACAAATTACAAATCTATTAACTCCTCTTCTAACTTTATTTACTGCAACAAATTAGTATCCCTGATTGATATTAAAGATTTGGTTGTTGTTGAAACAGATCAAGTGCTGTTTATCTGTCCAAAATCATCATCAGAAAAAGTGAAAGAAATGGTTCAGCTTTTAGATAATGAGAATATGGAAGACTTTACTTAATGCTCTATTTAATACTGGCTATCATATTTTCATCATTGATTGCCAATGCTCTGAAATTTTACAGTAAAGACAAGGATCTACCCACGGTTCTTGTCTTTTTTGGCAATTATTTCTTTGGTGCTGTAATTGCCTTTTTTTCGGTAAAAAGTTTTTCGTTCAATTATTCCGGTATTGATTACACCTTAGGTTTTATCACAGGTTTAAGTTTTTTGATTAATTTCCTAGTTTATCAAAAATGTCTTAATTTAAATGGTATCAGTTTCAGTGTCAGTATCATGCGGATCTCCTTAATAATCCCCTTAATATTTGCAATTTTTCTCTTTAATGAGAGCCTGATTGTTTGGAATTACCTGGGAATATTAGTCGTTTTAGCAGGGATATATTTGATGAAAACAATCGAAAACAAGCCTGATTACTTATGGATATTTTTACTTTTTTTGGCTACAGGTTGTACAGATGCTTTATTAAAATTCTTTAATGTTTATGGTAAATGCAGAAATAGTGAGTTTATTTTCCTTGTTTTCGGTTCTGCTGCTTTATTTAATCTCATTCTTTTAATTAGAAGTAAAATCAGGTTTAACTGGAAATACTTCTTTTTTGGTTTGGTTTTGGGAATTCCTAATCAGTTTACAACCTTTTATTTTATTAAGGCACTCGATAATCTTTCTGCGGCCATAGTGTACCCTATGTTTGCATCAGGTGTGGTATTAGTATCAATTCTATCAGATGTTATACTTTGGAAAACGAGACTGAGTTTAAAGCAAAGTATGTGTTTAACATTACTTTTAGCTGGGATTATTTTCTTAAATCTGAAATAATTTTGTAACGTTTTTGTTTTTAGTTAGTTATATAGATGGTATGGGAAAAAGTCAGATATGATTTGATCCTGTAAATTGCTATTTTTCTGTGGATTAGAATAATAAACTTTCCAGTTGTTAAAATTTATTATTTCAATTCTTGACAGAAAGCTTTCATTAGAATTTTTAAAGAGAAGAGAAAGAGGGATACAATTTTCTCATTAAAATTAAATTAATTGGAGCATATATAAAATATGGATCAAGATATTTGGCAAAATATTCTGGATAAATTAGAAGATAATATAAATCCTCAGAGTTTTAAGACCTGGTTTAGTGAAACAGAGTTGGAAGACATTGATGATTCGACACTTGTGGTAAAGGTACCTACGAACTTTATAGCAAATTTTTTGAATCAGAACTATACCAGTACTTTAACTGAAATTTCTTACGCTTTATATAAGAAGAAATATCAGATCAAGTTTGTGAGTAGTGATTATAATCCGATAGTTACTTCTAATAAAAGAAGTGAAATCCAGAGTATCAACAATAACACAATTAACAAATTGAACAGTAAATACCGTTTTTCGGAATTTGTGGTAGGCAAAAGCAATAATTTTGCTCATTCTGCAGCATTTGCGGTAGCTGAGTCCCCAGGCAGTACCTACAATCCCTTATTCATCTATGGAGAATCCGGGATGGGTAAAACGCATTTAATGCAGGCCATAGGAAATTTCATATTAGAAGAAAGCAAGCATAAAACTGTTTATTATATAACAACAGAGGAATTTACGAATGAGATGATTGAATCTATCAGATCAAATTCCATGACTAATTTCAGGAATAAATACCGTAATTTTGATGTGTTACTGATTGATGATATTCATTTTCTTTCCAAGAAAGAAGGAACTCAGGAAGAATTTTTCCACACTTTTAATTCTCTTTTGCAAAACAAAAAACAGATTGTATTAACTAGCGACAGATCACCCAGAGATATCCAGGATTTGGAAATGCGTTTAGTAACACGTTTTGAATGGGGCTTATTGGCAGACTTGAAGAGTCCTGATTTTGAAACCAGGGTAGCAATATTAAAGAAAAAAGCCGATGCTGAGAATATCTATTTAAGTAATGAGGTCATAGATTTCATTGCAGAACAGATCTATTCGAGCGTAAGAGCTTTAGAAGGGTCTTTGATCCGTATTTTGGCTTATGCTTCTTATAATAATCTAAATCCGGAAGATATTGATGTTTGCACCGCTAAAGAGATCTTAAATGACATGATTTCAGAGAAGATTAAAGATATAAACATGGACTCTATATTCCAGAAGGTTTGTAAATCATATACTATATCTCCTTCTCAGATGTTAGATAAAACAAGAAAGCAAAACATTTCATTTCCGAGACAAGTGGCAATGTATTTATCAAATTTGTTAATACCTCAGTTATCTTTGAAAGAAATTGCTGAGTATTATAAACGAAAAGATCATACAACAGTGCTGCATGCAAAGAAGATGATTGAAGCACAATTTCATGCTGACAATGATTTTAGAAAGCAAATTGAAAAATTAATTAAAGAGATAAAGAATAATGAATAAATTATTTTATTGTAACATGTTAGAGCTGTTATCATCTAACTTATCCACATATTCACAGTGGATAAGTAGATTTTCTGTTCATAACTTTGCTTTAACTTTTATAAAAAATACTAACGTGTATAAGTTGCAATTTATCCCAAAGTTATCCACAGCCAAAACACATTGTGGATTATTCTCTATTTTATGCTTTTTCAATATATTAGGGTTGTGGATAACTAGTTATCTACATATACACAGTCCCTACTACTATTACTATCTTTTCTATTAAAATTAGGAGTATTAATTTATGTATAATTATCAGCGGTTTTTGAGCCTTATCGGCTTCTTATTAATTATGATGTTTTTTGTCGGATGTACAGAGAAGAAAAACTTGGTTGGATATGATCCTTCCCAGAATACCACAACCAAAGTTCTCAATAATGATCTTGAGTCTTTAAATCTGAATTATTTTTCTTATTTCGATAGTTTGAAGTATTTTCCCAATAATCCGAAATTATGTTTGGGAAATAAAGATGGAAGAGAAGCAAGAGTTTTACTTCGTTTTTCAGTAAATTTACCTGATAGCTCAGTAGTAGGTGACACTATTCTGATCAGGTTATTTGCCTTAACAGCAAATTCTCCTGTTTTGAATAGTACCAGTATTGATGTAAAGAAATTGAATAGTTTGTGGACAGAGAAGGGAGTAAAGTTTGATTCCCTGGCAGTATTGACCGGGACAAGTATTATGCAGAGTGTTTCTACTTATCCGGATTCCATCATAATCAGACTGAACAGAAATGATTTTTTACCGTGGGTTAACACTGATTCCACTAATTTTGGAGTTTGTATCAGCACAACAGATACAAAGCTTTTAGAAATGTGGGCTTATTCCGCTACTAAATGCCCCAAATTATCATATAAAGTAACTCAAGGCAGTAAAACACCTGTTGTAAGTTATGTAAATCAAAATCCAATTTCGGATACATTTGTTGTTAGCGGACCTGTTTATTCTGCTTTACGACCTCAGGTATTAGCCTTATCAAACATACTTCCTGAAAGAGCATTTTTAAAATTTGATATTGATAAGACACTTTTTAAAGATGTTGATAATAATTCTTTGGATTCTCTGACTTATGAAAAAATGTCTATTAACAAAGCTGAATTAGTTTTCTTTGTTAATGCAAACTACAGTTTTATTCAGGATGGGAATTATACAATATCTCCTGCACTTCTTTTGAAAGCAGATTCAACTTTAACTTTTAATCCTTTGTCAATAAGCGAAGATAACAAGGAATATGAATTATACCCTCCAACTGAGTTTACTTATGTTTCCGGATCTGCTAATGATGTGAAAGTAAATATTACTTTAATGTTACAAAGAATAACATCAGGTTTGAGAGTGAATCATGGTATAGTTTTATTTTTGACTAAGAAGGCATCTACTTCTACAGTTTATGATCAGGCTGGCAGTGATTTTGAGAGAGTAGAATTTATAAGTGCGGGAAGTAGTAAACCTTCCTTGCGAGTAGTATATACCTTACCAAATTAAAGAGGTTATTATGTTTCGATACTTGATCTGTTTGTTGGTGATATCGGGTTTTATTTTCACAGGTTGTGGAAAAAAAGGTGGAGAAGTAGTCGCCAAAGCTGGTAATTATGAACTTACTCTTGATGAGTTGAAGTCAAATTTTAATTCGGCTGAATGGGATACAATGTCTCAGGACATCAAAAGAGATTTTATCAGGCAGTGGATTGATCTGAGTCTTTTATCATCTGCAGCAGAAGAGATAGGTTTAAATAAGAAACAAATCGTGAAGTATAAGTTGGATAATGCCCGCAAAAAAACATTGTCTAATGCTTTGATTTCATACAAGTTATCAGAAATAAAAGTGTCAGAAGAAGAGATTTTCAATTTTTACCGAACTCATAAAGCCGAGTATTTGAAGAATACAGTTGAGTACAAAATTCAGAGAATATTGGTGAGGGATCAGGTTGTATTACAAGATTTGGTCAGTAAACTGGATTCAGGGGAAATCAAATTCACAGAGGCAGCCAACATTTATTCCCAGGAGTCTTTGGGCAAGAGTGGCGGATTATTGGGCTGGGTAACCGAAAATGATTCGGATAAATCTTTTTGGAATACAGCTAATGGCATGGAATTATGGGATTACAAAAGCATCCAGAATTCAGACGGGTTATTTTTAGTCAGATATGTTGACAAGAGGGAAATTGAAGGTGAAAGAACCTTTGAGCAGGCCAAGCCTGATATAACGAGAAGATTGATCGAGACCAAAAAAATGGAAGTATATAATAATTTAATAGAAAGTTTAAAATCAGAAAATGAAATAATAATTTCTTTATAATGGAGAAAAAATGCAAAAAATATTTTTAATAGTAGTAATGAGTTTAATTGTGTTATCAAATTATGCAGGGGTCAGTGATCGTATTGTAGCCAAAGTAGGCAGGGAGATAATACTTCAGTCTGAACTGGATAAGCAGGTTATGCAAATGAAGAATGCAAACATGATGAAAGAAGGTATGACAGATACAGATGTTTTGGATCAGATGATTGAGACAAAATTAATAATTTTGAAAGCAAAAGATTTAAAGTTGGAAGCAGATGAATTCAAAATCAAGTCTATGGCTGAAAAGCAAATGAAAGAAGTGCAGGCACAGTTCAAGAGTGAGGATGAGTTCAGAGCAGAGTTAAAGAAGATGGGTTTGAGCGTATTGGATTTGAAGAAATATTATGAGGATATGTTAACTGAGCAGAGTTTAAAGGAACAGATCATAAATACTGAGATCAAGAAGAAAGCTGTTGTTACCAATGCTGAAGTGGAACAATATTACAATGAAAATAAGGCCCAGATTCCGAACAGACCTCCGTTGGTTCAGGTAGGTATGATCATGAAGACAATTAAAGCAGGAGAAGAGACTAAGAAGAATGCTTTGTTGGAAATAAATAAAATTATGGATAAGTTGAACAGAGGTGAGGATTTTGAAGCACTTGCCAAGAAGAACAGTGACGATCCGAGTTCTAAAAGTGGTGGAGATATTGGATTTTTCAGTAAAGGGATGATGGTAAAAAGTTTTGAGGATGCTTCTTTTGCTTTGAAACCAGGGCAAATAAGTAAGGTTGTAGAAACGAGATTTGGTTATCATATTATAAAAATGGAAGAGAAGAAGGGTGATGAAATCAGAGTTAGGCATATTTTGAAGATGGTATTACCATTGGAAAAAGATATTGATACACAGGTTAGCCAAATGCAGGGTGTACTTGATGATTTAAAAAAGGGTGCAAGTTTTGCAGAAATGGCTAAAAAATATTCTGAAGATGATTCTTCTGCAGCAAATGGCGGAGTGATTGGAGAATTTACTGATGAGAATTATCCTGAAATGTTCAAGGAAAATTTGGCTAAAATTGGTGTTGGTGAATACACTGAGCTGATTCGTCAGGAAGATATGATTTATATATTCACCAAAACAAAGATGATCCCTGAGAGACAATATGAGTTTAATGAAATTCAGGACAAAATTAAAGAGATGGTGATTTCCAGGAAACAGTTAACAATATACGAGCAATGGATAGATAATCTTAAAAAAGAGATTTATGTTGAGATCAAAAAGGGAAAATAGATAATGTACAAAAAGATTTCAGTATTTTTGGCATCCTGTTTTTATATTGGATACATTCCGATTATGCCGGGTACTTTTGGTACTGCTTTTGCTGCAATTGTGGCATATTTGTTGCCTCAAAGCTGGTTTTATGAGCTTACTGGTTATTCTTCATTATGGGAAGTTAATATAGCAGGTCAAATTATCTTTACGAGTGTGATTCTGCTAATTTCTTTCTTTAGTGTTCGGATATCTTCACAGGCAGAAGAGATTTTGGGACATGATAACAAAAGAATAGTACTGGATGAGTTTTGTGGTTATATGCTTAGTATTGCATTTTTACCTAAAACATGGCTTTTATTAGTATATGCATTTGCCTTGTTCAGAGTTTTTGATATTGCTAAACCGTATCCTGTAAATAAACTGGAAAAGCTCAAATCCGGGTGGGGTATTATGGCAGATGATTTAATGGCCGGGTTATACACAAATCTTTTACTGCAAGTTTTGATCAGAGTGTACCCAAGGTTTTTTATTTTAAATTAGGAGTTACATGAGAATTTTTCTTTATTCAATACTAATGATAATCATTTTAGTTTCCTGCTCGGTGAACAAAACTGTTGTTGTGCAGGAACAGAATACTGAAGCAGGCATATTTGATTATGGAATGGCAGAAATGGCTTATACAGAAGGAAAATTCGAAGATGCCTACAATTCTTTTCTGGCAATGGAAAAGAGTGATCCCACAAGTATTTATCTTAAACAAAGGATAATTGAAACTTTATCGCGACTTGTTCAGGCCAAGCCCGAGTTAAATATTGAACTACAGAGGAGAGCAGAGGAGTATCTTAAAAAAGATCCTAATAATCTAGTAGTTTTACAAATTTTAGCAGATTATTATTCTTCTACTACCAAACCAGGCAGATTGAGTAAAATCTATGATCAGATCATCAAACTCGAGCCCACAGGTATCAATTATTTCAAATATTTTTACACAAAAGCCAGAGCCACAGGACTTATAGATACTTTGTTATTGGACAGATCATATGAAAGATCATCAGGTAATCAGCTTTTAGCTTTAAGTATTGGACAGATGTATGCAGAAATCAATCCATCTAAGGCTAGAAAAATATTAATTGAAACTGATACCTTGTATAAATCGAACGAGACATTTAATGCTTTGCTGGAATTTTACCGAAAGAACAAAGAAGTCGAGAATTTGAATCAGGCAATTAATTCCAGATTTTCCAATAAACTTGAATTAAGTGATTTACAGAGATTTTTTTTAATTGAGTCCAATTATGTTTTAAAAAAATATGAAGATACAATAGCAGATAGTTTGATTTTTTTGTCTTCAAATGATGTTTCTACCCAAAAGTACTTGTATTTGACAGCAAAAACAGTGAACAATGTAAGCCTGCAGATAAAGGCATTGGAATATCTCAATAGTAATTACGAGAATGAAAAAGAAAAAAGTTCATTAAACTTCGCGTTAGTAATGTTGTATTTTCAAGTAAACGAGCTGAAAAAATGTGTAGAGATCCTTTCTCAAATCAAAGATCCCGGTTTTATAAATGCTTTTTTTCTTAATGATGTAGTTACAGGAACATTTGAAAAATTTCAGATTTTGGTCAAAGAGTATGAGCCATATTATAAACATAAATATGAAGGTGATTTTCTCAAGATCCAGTGTTACCTGAATCTAAAGGATAATGCAAGTGCCAGCTCAATACTGGATAAAATAAAATATCAGGAAATTGAGTCAGATTCTTTGCTGGAATCAGTAGCTTATTTTTATTTAATAGCAGGGAATCAATCTGCCAAAGCACGCAAGGTTCTTGATCAAAGGAAAAGCAAAGAGTTTTCCACACCCTGTCTGATAGGATTGTTTTATGCTTATAGTAATCAGGACAGTCTCGCTGTGGAATTTTTAGAGGAAGATATCAAGAATACCGATCTACCTTCATATGGAACTTTTCAGGCTTTATGTGGAATCTTTGATAAAAGAAAGGATTTGACTAACGAGATAAGCTATTTACGAAATGCTATAGATCATTATCCGGATAGTTCTGAGTTTTTGAACTGGTTGGGATATTTACTTGTAGATAATACTATGGATTTGGATTTTGCAGAGACTTTGATTGCCAAAGCACTGGAGATAAGTCCCGATGATGAGAATTTTTGGGATAGCAGAGCCTGGTTGTATTACAAGAAAAAGGACTTCAAAATGGCACTAAAGAGCATGAAATTACCTATGGAAAAGGGTATAAAGAGTAGTGTGGTGTCTTATCATATAGGGGAAATCTATTTTAATTTGAAGAATATGAAAGAAGCAAAAAAATTCTTTACAAAAGCTATTGAATTAAACAATGATACCCAAGCAGTGAATCTTTCCAAACAAATTTTGGAAAATTATTTAAAGGAGTAGATTATGAAAAGACTCATATTGGAAAAATTGAATATGATTATTCTGGTTTTAGCACTGGTTCTTTTAGCCGTAGGTTACATTATTATGGGAACCGGGGACAAAACTATTTCCGTCATAATTATTGTCATCACAATGCTTGTTGTTATCCCTGCAGGAATATTGATCGGGGTTAATAAGAGCAAAGTAAGCGATGATAAAACTGATTTGAAGCTTAAAAAATAGCAGTTATATATGTCTGAATCTTTATTAACTGAGGAGTTGATTGCCCGGATAGATAAATTCAATCTGAAAGCCAAGCTGATTGTAGAAGGTTTTATGATTGGTTTACACAAATCCCCGTATCACGGTTTCAGTGTAGAGTTTTCAGACCATCGGCAATATAATCCAGGCGATAATGTTAAGAGTATAGACTGGAAAGTTTATGCCAAAACCAACAGATACTACATCAAAAGATTTGAAGACGAGACCAATCTGAAATGTTATCTTGTTATTGATCACAGTAATTCCATGGATTTCAGTTCTCAGAATATCAATAAGATGGAATATGCCAAATCTATGGCTTCAGCTTTGGCTTATCTGATGATCAATCAGCAGGATGCAGTGGGTTTATTGACTTATACCGATCAAATCACTAATTTTCTACCGGCAAAAGTAAGTAAAAGCTACCTCAATTTGTTGTTGAAAGAAATATATCATCTGAAAGCCAAAGACCAAACCAGAACTGCCGAGATATTGCATGGTCTGGCTGATAAAGTTAAGAAAAGAGGCCTTATCATCATCATTTCAGACTTGTTGGATAATCCTGAGGACATACTATCTGGTCTTATGCATTTCAGACATCAGAAGCATGAGGTTATCCTTTTCCATCTTCAGGATGTGCAGGAAGAAGAATTTGATTATAAGAGGGATACAGAATTCATAGATTCTGAAACTGGTGAGAAAATTCTGGTTTCTCCCTGGCAAATCAGAAGTTCTTATCTGGAAGAATATCAAAAGAGTATTAACTATCTTAAGCAGAAATGTTTTGAAGCAAAGATTGATTACAATCCTATCACGACGAACACACCTTTTGATGAAATACTGATGCGTTATTTGAACAAAAGAGCGAGATTAGCTTAAATGAATTTATTGGAAAAACTCAATATTCTAAGTGCAGCAGCAAAGTATGATGTATCCTGTGTATCCAGCGGCAGCAGCAGAGCAAATACCAATAAAGGTTTGGGCAATGCTGTAGCACCAGGAATTTGTCACAGTTGGGGAGACGATGGAAGATGCATCTCATTGTTGAAAGTTTTGTTAACGAATCATTGTATTTATGACTGCGTTTATTGTGCCAACCGGATCAGTAATGATATTCAAAGGGCTGCTTTTACTCCTGATGAATTGATTGCCTTGACCATAAATTTTTATCAACGTAATTACATTGAGGGTTTGTTTCTGAGTTCTGGAGTTCTGCAGAGTCCTGATTTTACTATGGATCTGATGCTCAGGATAGTCAAAAAACTAAGGTTGGAGCATAATTACAACGGATACATTCATTTGAAAGCCATACCTGGTGCTGATAGTAAGTTGATCTATGAGGCAGGTTTGTATGTTGACAGGATGAGTGTAAACATGGAACTTCCTTCTGAAGCAGGTTTGAAACTCCTGGCACCGCAAAAGACCAAACAATCTATTTTTAAACCCATGGGTTTCATTGGAGCAAAGATCTATGAAACAGTGGAAGAAAGAAAACGTTACAAAAAAATGCCTGACTTCGTTCCAGCCGGGCAAAGTACACAGGTAATTATTGGTGCTACTCCTGAATCTGATTATCAGATTTTGACTCTTTCGGAAAACCTCTACCAGAAAGTAAATATGCGGAGAGTTTTCTATTCTGCCTATATTCCCATCAATAAAGACAAGAATCTACCAGCTTTGGCCGGACCTCCTTTGACCCGTGAACACCGATTGTATCAGGCTGACTGGCTTCTACGTTTCTACAAGTTCAAAGCAAGTGAAATTCTCACAGAATCCAACCCCTTTCTGGATGATAACTTTGATCCGAAAACGGAATGGGCTCTCAGAAATATTCACATTTTTCCAGTGGAAATCAACAAAGCTGATTATGCCTTACTTTTAAGAGTACCAGGAATTGGTCTTGTTTCTGCACAGAGAATTGTTGCAGCACGCAAAATGGAAGCTCTCAGGTTTGATCATCTGACCAAGCTGGGTATAGTTCTCAAAAGAGCTAAGTATTTTATTACCTGTCTCGGCAAAATGTATGATAAATATCTAATGGAAACTGATACAATCCGTCAGCATTTACTCTGGGAAAGTGAGAAGAACCGGAAAAAAGATAAAGATCAACTGCACTTTTTTGATCTACTGTCATGAAGATTTCACAGACCTTATTAATAATAATTCTTTTATCAATCAACTATCTCTTTGCAAATCCAAAACTGTTGGAAAAAGCGGGTGATTCTTCTTTAAAAGCCAGAACTTCCTTCTTAGCCAATGAATATTTGGGAGTGTCTTCCGATGCATTATCATTAGAAAAAGGCATGGAACAGGCACGCCAGAATGCTCTGACTCTTATTTCCCAAAGTTTCGGTGCTGAAGTGAAAACTTCCAGCACATATTCCAATGTACACAAGAACAATACAGATTCCACCTATACTTTTACTCAGACCTTCCTTTCTACGGAAACTCATTTGCAGTTTAAGGTCAGGCAGTATTATTGGGAGAAATGGCAGGAAAGTGAGCAGCAGGTTTATAAGGTTTGGGCTTTGGTGGAATTTGATAAAAATGAAGTCCGTGATTACTGGCTGGAATATTGTACAAATCTTAGTCGGGAGATTGCAGACCTGTGTCAAAATCAGGAGGATGTTCGGAAACTTATAATCAATTCTGAGATGGTCTGTCAGAAATATAGTCTTTTGCAGAAAAATGCAAATTTCTTTGAGCGGGAAGATTTTTTAGCAGTACAAGGACAGTTTTCAAAATTAGCTGAAATTTGTAAAACAAGTGTTTCTCATTTAAAAATCATTAATCAGAGCAAACGCAGATTTTCTGATACACTGGAATTTAAAGTAATCTGGAATCAAAAAAGTGTAGCAGAATTTCCTCTAAGATACAAATGTGAGAAAATTGATACAGTGTTTTACTCTAATGCTGAGGGAGTAATTTCGGTGCCCTTATCATTTTTAGTTAATGGGCGAAATTATTCTGTGGAGTATGATTCGAGGATAATGCGTGAGATGATGGGAGTGGATTTTCCCAAACTGGAAGCAATTTGGCTCTCACGTTTGGAGCTTTCAAATTATAGCCTTAAACTTTCCTCTAACTCTGGTGGTACGATTACGTATCTGGATGCGAAACTACGCGAATATTTGGGGAATTTAGGCTTTGGCTTTACTACACCTCAGAGACCGGATTATAGTATTGAAATAAAATATGAATTTAAAAAAGCAACTACAGGAAAGGTCTATCCCGGTGAAGAAAAAGTAAATTTGAAAGTTGGGTTGATTTTAAAGAAGGGGAAAAATCAAGTTTGGAAATATAATTTACCTAATCAGCAATTTTCTGAACTGAGCGGATATGGAAAAAGTACTCAATCTGCCAAAGAAAATGCCTTGAGTATGGTCAGTTTGGAGAACAGGGAAGAGCTGATAGAATATTTAGCAGAGAAGATCAAAGATGAGATTATCCGGGATTAGGAATTATTTAACAGGGATAGACAGGATAGGGATAAAAAATAATAAAAACAAAATACTGATTATTAGTGTTGGAATATTAATTTTATTGTCTCTTGGCTGGATAGTTGTTCATAAAGTTAAGATAAATGATAAAAAGCAAGAAATATCATATTTAGTAAAACCCTTAAATTATTCTTTTGATTCAGAATTAAAAAAAGCCTATGAAGATGATTATCTCGATTTACCTACCATTAAGGAAGCGGAAACAACAGTTTTTAAGCAAACCAAACCATTTACTAATCAAGTTGAGAAATATGAAGTAAAGAAATTAGAAAGCAGGAAATTGTCTGATTATAGAAATAAAAAGTGGGGATACCCTAAAAATAGTCTTTTTCTATATGAAACTGATGATACTACAAAAGCAATTGAACAAATTGTTTATGTAATTAAAAGGATAAAAAATGTTCGTGATTTCTTTTTTATGAAATCCAGTTATAATACTATGCTTATTTATGAAGATTATGAAAAGGAATTTTCACTTTTTCAAAGCTCTAAAAAATATGTTTTATACAAAATTCAAGATAAATGTTTATGGCTAAATTTCAATGGAGAATTTGAAAAAGTCTTCGAAAGAAAAAAGATATCACAAGGGTTGCCAAACTTTTATGGAAAGTCCTTTTTTAATCAGCACTATAAAAAAATTGAGTTTATGAATTATACTTTCAAAGACATATATGAGTTTTACCTAATTGATTTACGTTCCAGTTATCCAAGAGAATTTTTGATATGGTTCGACAAAAATTTTAATCTGGTAAGATTTGAAAAAATTAGTGAAGGAACCTATAATATGGGGAAGATCTACATAAATCAAAATGAAGTTGAAAAGGTTTTATCCAGAGAGTTTTTAAAAAATCCCTCTATAATGCGTTTTAAGGATGGAATTGGCAAAGATTAATTTAATTTATTTAAGTATTAAAGTATGCTATGTATCTGTTGAGGTAAAGATATGAAATCTGTAATCATATTGGTTGATGATGAGAAAATTGTATTGGACAGTTTAAAGACTGAGCTTAAGCAAAGATTGACCAATCAGAAGATGGAAACAGCTGAGAGCGGAATGGAAGCTCTGGAATTAATAGAAGAACTGCAGGAAGAAGGCTATCAAATACCGCTTATTATTACAGATTATATTATGCCGGACATAAAAGGAGACGAATTTCTGGCACGAGCTCATCTTATTCTTCCTTTTTCATTAAAGATAATGCTGACTGGGCAGGCAGATCTTCAAGCAGTTGGGAATGCTGTTAACAAAGCGAATTTATACAGGTTTATTTCCAAGCCCTGGGATTCTCAGGATTTAGTTCTGACAGTTCAGGAAGCTTTAAAAAGTTATGAGCAAACCATTCAATTAGCTCAAAAAACCAGGGAATTGGAGAAATTAAATTCCGAGTTGGAAATGCGGGTGGTTGAGCGTACAGAAGAATTAAGGATAGTTTCAGATCAAGTGGCCAATTTATTGAATAATGCAGATGAGGGCTTTTTAAGTTTTGGAGCGGATTTGGTTATAGAAGAAGTCTTCAGCAGGCAGTGTCTGTCTTTTTTCCAGGAGCAGATCGCAGGAAAAAAGTTTCCTTATTTAATAACTGATCAGGCAAAAGAACAGTTTTTTTTGGAAGAAATACTCACAGATATTCTAAATGGTAACAATCCAAATCAAACACCTATTTTTCTTTCACTTTTACCGGCAAAAGTAACTCTAGCTGAAAAAACACTTTCTTTAAAATACAAATTGTTGGAGCAAGAGAACATCCTTAAAATGATGGTCATTGTATCTGATATAACTGAAAAAATTCATTTGCAAAACAAGTTGGAACAGGAGCATCAGCATTTGAGAATGATCTTGAAAGCCATAAATCAGATCAATGATTTTCAGGATTTAAGGCAGGATTTCAAGCATTTTCTGGAGATAGATTTCCTGGAGTACAGAAATATACTCTCTTCTGAAAAAGCACTTCAGGCCATTTATTTGAGAATACATACTTACAAGGGTTTATTCGCTCAATTTGAGATTATACCTATGGTTAATGTTCTGCATGAGATTGAAACTGATATTGGCATCTGGATGAATAATGCACAGGCTGAAGAAAAAATCCAGAAATTTGAAATCACAATTTTGTCCGAATGCTGGCATAAAGTTGAGCAGACCATCCAAAATGCAGTGGGTAAGTCGCTTCAGCTGAATCAGGAGACGAAAGTTCAGCAGGAACAAAGAGTTAAGGGAGTTTTTGACAGATTAACAAATTTTCTGCCTGAATGTTATCATGATCTTTTACAGGAACAGCAAATGATTCTTAAACTGGTTCCGATCCAGAATCTTTTCAATATGATCCCCGGGTATCTGGAAGAATTAGCCAACAGATTGGAAAAACCGATTTATGATGTAATAATTGAGGGAGAGGAAATTCTGGTTGATCCCTTTTACTATACCGATTTTACCAAATCACTTATCCATGTTTTTAGGAATGCAGTATATCATGGCATAGAAGACCTTGAACGCAGAATAGAATTGCACAAGAATGAGCTTGGTGTTATCAAATGTAATATCAAACAGGCGGATAACTTCCTGATAATAACAATATCTGACGATGGAAAGGGGCTTGATCCGGTTAAAATATATGCCAAAGCCAGGGAAATGAAGTTGATCTCAGAAGATAGGGATTTTGATAATCAGGAAATAATGCAGTTAATTTTCTCTCCGGGTTTTTCTACTGCAGAAGAAGTGAGTACTATTTCCGGAAGAGGAGTTGGACTGGCATCGGTTAAAGAAGAATTGCACAAACTGCAGGGAGAGGTTGATATTCAATCTGTTCCTGATCAGGGTACAACTTTTGTTTTTAAACTTCCTATGGTTCAGTCAAAGTATTTGAATTCTCTTACAGCAGAGAGTTTATTAAAGGATTTTTCGGAAAAGACTGTTAAGTTCATGTCAGATCACTATAGTTTGAGTTTATTAAGTGAAATTCCGGTTGATAGTGAATATCAATGGCTGGACGACAATATTATCATGTTTCTGAAAGGACAGTTAAATTCTGTGCTGATTTGCAGTTTAAATTCCGAGTTGTCTGATTATCTGGCTAAAGAATCTAAGATAGAGTTTGAAGCAGATGATTTCGAGTTAATTAAAGAAGAGAATATCAAAGAAATAATCAATATCATTATGGGCAATGTGTTAGTGGAATTAGGTGAAGCAGTGCAATTCGTCCATTTCAGTATTCCGCTTTTAATAAAGAGCGGGGAATTTCAGAATCCTCAAATTTTAGATAATCTTGTTGCCAGCAAACTCAGATTTAAAGATTTTGTCATGCAAATAGCCTTATTAAGATTATAGGGGTAAAGATGGATAATATACTCAGAATAGTTATTGCTGATGATGCGATGATTATGCGGCGAAATCTGTCAGTCATATTCACTGAGGCAGGATATCAGGTAGTAGGAGAGGCAAAGAATGGCGTTGAAGCTTTGAATTTGTATCGAAAATTCAAACCCGATCTGATCACCCTGGATATAAATATGCCGATAATGAATGGAATCGAAGCATTGAAAGCAATAAAAGAAGAATTTCCGAAGGCTAAGGTAATCATGATCAGTTCACAGGGGCAGGAACATCTGGTCTATGAAGCGATCAAAGCCGGAGCGGTTAATTTCCTGCTTAAGCCGGTTGTAACAGCAAAGGTATTACAGGTAGTAAGAGAAATAATTGGCTGATTTGACACTTGATATAAAAATGACTTCTCATGATGAAAAAATCATATCTTGACATTCTTGAAAATAAATCCAAGATATACTAAATAGTAAAAGTGAATAATGGGTATGCACTTGAGTAATAAAAGTGAGGGCAAAATATGAGTAAAATTGAGGCAAAAAAATCTCTCAATAAAGGGATTATTTGGTTAGGAACCCTCATTTTACTTTTAACCTGGAGCATAACTTTGCTGGTTATACATGCTGACAGACATCTCGTTATTACCCGTGCCCAAAAAGAATCCGACAATCTGGCAGTTGTTCTGGAAAAACATATTTCCGGAACTTTTATGCAAATAGAGAACTCTTTGTTTTCTTTACAACGCCTCTGGGAGTCGGGGCTAAATACAAAAGAAACGCATAACATGTTTCGGAATTTTGTTGATTCCAGACCTGATTTGTTTAATTTAATTTCTATCATTGATGCTCAGGGAAATGTTGTTTTAACTAATCAGGATATTCCCAAATCATCTTACAGCGGTGACAGACCTTTTTTTCTTTATCACAAACAGAATGTTGAGCGAAGTATTCGTATTGGAAGCCCAATACTTGGAAGAGTAACAGGTAAATGGTATATTCCGGTCAGCATGCGATTGCAAAATGCTGAAGGAAAATTCTCTGGTGTTCTTTTGGCATCCATAAATCCATATTACTTTTCTGCAATCTTTCAGAAAGTTAAACTTGGCAAGCAATCTTTGATCTGTCTGGCTGATTCATCCGGAATAATTTATAGCGGAATATCAGGTGAAAATAAAGTTGATTTGAATAAGAAAAACCCTGATCTAAGAGCTTCTGGTTTTACCGTGGATAATAAGCCAAATTCCAAAATTAATATTCATGAAATAGAAGGAGTTAAGAGAATATACAGTAAGGCTTTCATTAAAGAACAAAAAATGTTTGTAATGGTAGCTATCGGTTTGGAAGAACGGTTACAAGATTCAAATCTAAGAGTGTTTCTTCTCCTTTTTATTCAAACATTGATCTCAATTTTGATTATCTTTTTTTTCTTGCGATTACATAAATCAATTCTTGCTAAAGAACAAATTGTTATTGAATTGGATAGTTATTTTACAGCAGCTTTAGACCTGCTATGTATCGCAGATATGAAAGGAAATTTCATCCGGGTGAATAAAGAGTGGGAAAATGTGCTGGGTTATAATATAGAAGAACTAAGAATAAAGAACATTCTTGATTTTGTGCATCCTGATGATCTTCAATCAACTCTAAATGTAATGGCTATACTGGAAAGACAAGAGAAAGTCCCAATTTTTACTAATAGCTATCGCTGTAAAAATGGATCATTTCGCTTTATTGAATGGAGTTTTACTCCAAAAAGTACATTTATTTATGCGGTAGCACGAGATATTACAGAACAAAAAAAAGTGGAAGAAGAATTAATAAAAGCCAAAGGAATTGCCGAGGAAAATGAAACTCGTTTCAAGGCACTGCACAATGCATCTTTTGGAGGTATAGCGATACATGACAAAGGAATAATTTTAGACTGTAATCAGGGTCTTTCAGAATTAACAGGCTATTCTTTTGATGAGCTCATTGGCATGGATGGGTTACTTTTGATTTCGGAAAAGTCACGCGAATTAGTTAGGAATAATATTCTGAATCAATATCAAAAGCCCTATGAAGCATATGGAGTACGGAAAGGTGGAGAAGAATATCCTCTTCGGATTGAAGCAAGAGAAATTCCTTTTAAAGGAAAGCAGGTTCGGGTGGTTGAATTTAGAAATATCTCAGAGCAAAAAAGAGCAGAAGAAGCTTTGTATCAAAGTGAAAAACTGGCACTAACTGTTATCGAAAACTCGTCTATCGGTGTTTCCGTGCGATCTAATACCGGACAACTTCTGTTATATAATCAGGCTTGGATCGACCTTTGGGAAAAAAGCGAGGAAAGTCTAAAAGAAGATTTAAAACCCCGGACAAAGCTATTATTCAATGAAAAAGATGAATACTATACTCCGCATCAGGATGGTGTCCGCCGTGTTTATATGCAGGGTGGGGATTATACTATTCCGGAGATGCAGACTACCGGCAAGTTCAGTAAATCCGGTCAACCGCGATACGTTAGCCAATATTTCAACGGAATTGTGAATAAGGAAGGAGTGGTTGAACGGGTTGTAATTCTGTCCACCGACATAACCAAAAGTAAAATTGCCGAGCAGGAAAAAGAAAAACTGCAGGCTCAATTAAATCAATCTCAAAAAATGGAATCTGTCGGACGCTTGGCAGGTGGTATTGCTCATGATTTCAATAATATGCTTGGAGTGATTTTAGGATATACTGAACTTATCCTGATGAAAATCAATTCTTCACATCCTTTCTATGTAAATTTACTCGAAATCAGTAAAGCAGCCGAGCATTCTGCCAATTTGACCACTCAGCTTTTAGCTTTTGCCCGCAAGCAGACCATCAGCCCTGTAATTATGGATTTGAACGAAGCTGTGGGTGGAATGAATAAAATGCTAAGCCGGCTTATTGGAGAAGACACCAAACTGGCTTGGATTCCCTGTGCAAATCCTGTTATGGTGGAAGTTGATCCTACGCAAATTGACCAAATTCTGGCAAATCTTTGCCTTAATGCCAAGGATGCCATCATTAACAAAAGTAATGGTCAGATAACTATTGAGACGGAAATTGTGTTTTTAGATGAAAACTTCTGTGCTTCCCATATGGGATATTTCCCTGGAGAATATGTCCAACTGACAGTCAGTGATAATGGTTGCGGTATGGATAAAGAAGCCTTGAAGCATTTATTTGAACCTTTCTTTACGACCAAGGATGTTGGCAAGGGTACGGGACTGGGTCTGGCAACAGTTTATGGCATTGTAAAACAAAATAATGGTTATATAGATGTTTATAGTGAGGTTGGAGTTGGAACAGCTTTCAAGATTTACTGGCCGAGAGTGATCAGTGAATCGGAAAAAGTAGTGAAAACACAGCCTGAGAAAAGAGTTATGAAAGGCAATGAGACAATTTTGCTGGTGGAAGACGAAAAAACTCTCTTAAAAATGACTTCAAATATGCTCCAATTGTATGGTTATCAGGTATTGGCTACATCTGTTCCCGGAGATGCGGTGCAATTAGCCAGAGAGTATAAAGGCAAAATTCATCTTCTGCTTACAGATATAATAATGCCGGAAATGAATGGCAGTGATTTAGCCCTGCAAATTAAAGCTATCAAAAAAGATATCAAACAATTATTCATGTCCGGTTATACAGCCAATGTTATTGCCCAGCACGGAGTCTTGGAAAAGGGAGTTAATTTTATCCAGAAGCCCTTCAAAACAGAGGATCTGGTTATAAAAATCCGGGAAGTGTTGGATAATTGAGATGGACTATATGGACCAGATGGACTTTATGGACAAAATATAGGTGGAAACCAAACCCGCAGGCAAGTACTAAGGTGCAAGAAGGTTGGTAGTTATGAATAGGAAAAGAATGCAAAAGAAAACTTTTCTTAAATTATATCGAGCAGTATTAATACTCTCAGTTTTAGCGATAATCAGTGCATTTCAATTAGAGTATGGTTTTGTTTTGTTCCATAAGCTTGAATCATATAACATTGTTGATAGAGGACAAAAAACTCAGATCATCTTATATAAATCCAATCCAATTTCGTATATATTAAAGATAAATACAAAAGATGAAGAGAAAACCATTTATCTTGATTATAAGAGTAAAGAGGCATATTTTCCTAACAGATACGCTTTTTCTATTACCAATCGTTTTCTTATTTGGCACAAACATGACCTTTGTCAGGTTTTAGTGGATGATGGAGTAAAAGCAGAGGGTTATAATTACTATTGGAACGAAAAGGATCTGGTTCTAAATTTTGAATCGTACAGTGAGCGGGGAATAAGGATAAGCAATTCGGTTTTTGAATAGTTCATTAGAAAGAAGATGGGGCTTAAGCTTTGCATACAATATGAGATTTGTTATCTTAAACCTCTACTGCACAATCCGGCTCAAATTATCAAGGTAATAAGAATGCAATAATCTTTCATCCTGCCGGATGAGGGAGTTTGGATATTTTGTACATGCAGTTAAAACTGCAAGCTAAATTCTTATGTCCTGCCGGACATGGAGATGGTTGTATACTGCGGTATGAAAAGGACTGCAGGGGCATTGTTTACACAGACTTGCACTGACTAACAAGGACGATCACGGACAAGAGAAGAGATCGGAAGGTGGTGTTGCAGATGTGTTTACATCAGGAGGGCTGACGTGGGAGTCTGCCCCTACAGGAATTAGCGGACATTATTCGTATATTTTGTCGGGCATTAAAAGTAAATTCACAACATTATCCTATTAATTGGATTAAAAATGATAAAAGCTAATTAGAGAAACACGCTATTATAAATATTTTCGAATATTTTTGACAAAAAAAGACAGGTTTATTAATTTGTTAAGTTGAGGGATAGTGTTATAATATAACTATATTGTAACTTGTGATTTAGGTAAATAATGATAATTAAAAAATAAATTAGGAGGAACTCATGACTAAAAAGCTAATAACTGTCATAGAGGCTGCCAAGTTTCTCAAAGTCAATGAGGCTGTTATTGATGAGATGATCAAGGCGGGGACATTTAGTTCCGAAAAAGCTGGGAAAACTGTAAAAATCGACAAGAATCAGCTTGATGAATGGTTATCCAATCTCAATGATACTGAAGAAAAGTATCTTGCAAAAAACAGAACTGTCTGCCGTTTTCAGGATTATTTCCGAGCTGACAGCATAACTTTGGATTTTGATGCTGATAATAAGTATGAATCCATTGGGTTTATGTCCAAGAAAGCCAAGGAAATCAAATTGGTCAGAGATCACATCTGGTTATATGAAGTTGTATTGGCGAGAGAAGAATTGGTTTCCACTGCTGTAGGTAAAGGAGTTGCTTTACTGCATCCACGCCATATGCACCCCACTAAGATTAAAACTCCTTCCATCCTTTTTGCCAGATCCAAAGAAGGTGTAGAGTTTGATGCTCCGGATAACAAACCTGTCCGTCTGTTCTTCATGCTGCTTTTGCACAATGATAAACAGCATCTCTTTTCCTTATCCTATATCTCTAAATTACTCATGAATGAGAAGAATCTGGAGAGATTACTTACAGTAACGACTAATGAAGAAATTGTCAGCATCCTTAGCGGTGAAGAAAACTAAAAAATTTTGGGAGGATTTAAATAATGACTGTAGAAAAAATCAAACAAATGATCAAAGAAGAGAATATTAATGCTATAGATTTAAAGTATTGTGACTTGTCGGGCAGATGGTATCATATCACATTTCCATCCCGCAGACTTGATTATGTATTAGAGCACGGAGTAGCTTTTGACGGTTCCAGTATTCCCGGAATGAAATCAGTGGAATCAGGAGATATGATTTTAATGCCTGATCTTGATACTGCAACTAAAGATCCTTTCCTGGAAACACCGACTTTAAGAATGATCTGCTCAATTTGTGATGCAGACACAAGAATTGGAATCAAAAAAGATCCGCGTTCAGTTGCACAGAGAGCACATGAATATATGATTTCGACCGGTTTAGCAGATGAATCTGTCTGGATCCCAGAATTCGAATTCTATTTACTGGATGAAGCTTCTTATTACACCAGCAAATATCAGAGTGGTTTCCGTTTTTCTTCCAGCCAGAACAAAGATTGTCTTCCCGAAAATATGGATGACAATGATGGTATTGCCCAGGCTGACCGTAAGGGTTATCATATGGATGAACCTTTTGACAGATTCTATCAATTGCGTCAGGAAATGGTGGATATTATCGAAAGCATGGGGATCAATGTACGTTATCATCATCATGAAGTTGGTTTAGCTTCTCAGCAGGAGATCGAGACCGAAATGCTGCAGTTCCCTCAGATCTGTGATTATTCCATGTTAGTTAAAGATACAATCCGCAGAGTGGCTATTCAGAATGGTTTAACTGCTACTATGATGCCCAAGCCTATTTATGATGAGCCAGGCAATGGTATGCATTTCCATATGCTTCTGAGAAAAGAAGGCAAGAATATTTTCTGGGGACCCGGAAATTATGCTGATCTTTCCATGGAAGCTCTTTATTTCATCGGTGGAATTCTGAAACACGGAAGATCTTTGATCGCTTTGACCAATCCATCCACGAATTCATTTAAGAGACTTTTACCGGGCTTTGAAGCTCCAGTGAAATTGTTCTTCGGTTTAGCCAACCGCAGTGCTGCCATCCGTATTCCCAAGTATGTTACTGCTGAGACTAACAAGAGATTCGAGTTCAGAACCGGTGATGCCACCTGTAATCCATACCTGGCAATGAGTGCTTTATTGATGGCTGGTCTGGACGGTGTGAAGAATAAAATCGATCCTACAGCTGAAGGTTTCGGACCATTTGATGATAATGTATTTGCCTGGTCAGAAGAAAAGAAAGCGACACTTAAGTCAATACCGGCAAATCTGCAGGAAGCACTTGATGCCTTGATCGAGGATCATGATTACTTGTTAGCAGGTGGTGTTTTTAATCAGGAACTTATAGACAGTTTTATCAAAGAGAAAATGAAGGAAGTGGTAGCAGTGAACAACAGACCGCATCCTTATGAAATGACTTTGTACTATAACCTTTAATCAAAAATGACGGATGCCTGAGGGCATCCGTTTTTGGATATACTATGTTTAAATTTGAAACTACGCCTTTAGAGGGGCTTATTATTGTTAAACCTCAGGTTTTTGGTGACGAACGGGGTTATTTTCTGGAGATGTACAAAGAATCTGAGTTTAAAGCTAATGGAATCGTGGTTGATTTTATTCAGGATAATTTGTCTTTTTCCACGAGAGGAGTCCTGAGGGGTTTACATTATCAGGAAGCACCACATGGACAAGCCAAGCTGGTGCGTTGTTTAGAAGGCGAGATCTATGATGTAGCAGTGGATATCAGACCTGGATCTCCCACATTTGGTCAACATTTTGGCATAAATTTGTCCGATATCAACAATATTTCTGTGTTTGTTCCCGCTGGATTTGCCCATGGTTTTTTAACTCTCAGTGATACTGCGTTGATGGCGTATAAATGCTCAAATGAGTATAATTATCAGGCAGACAGAGGGATTTTGTGGAATGATCCGGATTTGAATATCCAGTGGCCTTTGCAGGATATTCAGTTATCACCCAAGGATAAAATACATCCAGTATTAAAATCATTAAAATAAGTAGGAAAGGAGAATTTAATGAATTACAAAAATATAATGGTAACTGGTGGCAGCGGCTTTATTGGAGCTAATTTTATTAATCATCTTTTTATCAATCATCATTTTGAAGGAAATGTGATCAATGTTGATAAATTAACTTATGCCGGAAACCCCGAGAATTTAGAGAAAGTAGCAGAGACATTTGGAGGGACTAATTACTTTTTCCATCAGAATGATATCTGCGATTACGAGGCAATTCAGGCATTATTTACTAAATATGATATCGATTGTATTGTGCATTTTGCTGCAGAGTCACATGTGGATCGTTCTATTTTTGGACCTAAGGAATTTATTGAAACCAATATAGTCGGCACCTATAACCTTTTGGAAATCTGTCGTCAGAATTGGAAAGACAGAACAGATGTCAGATTCCATCATATTTCAACAGATGAGGTTTACGGCAGTTTGGGAGATACCGGATATTTTTATGAGACAACCAGGTATGATCCCCGCAGTCCGTATTCTGCATCCAAAGCTTCTTCAGATCATCTTGTGCAGGCATATTATCATACCTATGGTTTACCGATGACCATTTCCAATTGTACCAACAATTATGGACCACTGCAGTTCCCGGAGAAGCTTGTTCCGCTGATGGTCAATAATATCAAAGAGCAGAAACCATTGCCAGTATATGGTGATGGCTCGAACATTCGTGACTGGCTTTATGTGGAAGATCACTGTGAAGCTATTATTCAGATTCTGGCCAAAGGTAAAGTAGGTGAAACTTATAATATTGGTGGTGAGAACGAATGGACTAATCTGGATTTGGTTTATAAAATGTGTGAGTTAATGCAGGAATTTGTTCCGGCTTCCATTGATTATAAATCCCTTATTACTTTTGTCAAAGACAGGCCGGGTCATGACTGGCGTTATGCTATAAATTGTGATAAAATCAAGTCACAGCTGGGTTGGAAGCAATCTTTGGATTTTGAAGAAGGTTTACGGAAAACAGTCACCTGGTATTTAAGTAATCAGGGTTGGGTTAATAATATTAAATCCGGTGAATATCAAAAGTGGTTGGATAAGAACTACGAGCAAAGATAGGCGTCAACTTTCAGTTACCAGGCTTCAGTTGCTAACCTTCTCCCTAAAGGAGGGAGAAGGGGCTGAATTGTATTAAGCTGTTACAGATGCCAAAAAAATAACTTAACGGCATTAATAATACTTGGGGGAGATATGAAAAGTTTATTGATCCATTATTTTTCGGGTACCGGAAATACAGAAAGAGCAGTTAAAATCATTGCAGAGCGTCTGGAAGAAAAAAAGTATGGTGTAACTCTTCAAGAAGTACAGACAAATATCATGTTTAATGATTGTGAAGCAGATCTGCATGTTTTTGCTTTTCCTGTTTATGCCATGTCTGTTCCGAATATTATGCTGGAGTATTTGAACAAAGCATATACTGATAAACCGGCTAAGGCTGCGGTATTGGCTATTCATGGAGAGATTAACAAAGAAAAGTCTATTCCCGGACATCCTGGATTTTCTCCAATGCAGGCACAGAAAATCCTTGAGGAAAAAGGCTTTGAAGTATTTTTGACAGATGCATTTGGTTATGCTGTGAGTATGACACAGATGATGAATGTGCCGGATCAGGAGACCATAAAATATTTGAATGAACTTGGTGATGAGAAATTAGGTGTTTTCATTAAACATTTGGAAGAAGAAACAGTGAGTTATTATCACTGTGATCCAGTTTTGAAGGCAATCTCATTTCCATTTGGAAAAGGGTATATGTGGTTTGGCCGCAGGATTTTATCGCAGTTTTTCATTGCAGACGGGAATTGTAATCAATGTCATCTTTGTGTAAAGAGTTGTCCGGCTCAGGCGATATCTTTTTACAAGATCAAACCCAAGTGGTCGATGAGTTGTGAAGGATGTCAGAGATGTATCAATTTATGTCCGCAGTGTGCGATTCAGGCATCCATCCCAAGGTTGGTTATTATAGGTGGATTGACCTTACTGCCTTTTCATAAATATATGGCTAAGTGTATAGAGAAAGTGTTCAGGTTCAGAATCAGTGCCTATAATCCGATAATCCTGGCGACTTGTATGCTGCCGATGTTTCTCTGTATCAAAACAGCATCGAGTTTGTTAAGCATGTTTGAACAGGTGCCGAGTTTAAAGAAGATCATGGAATTGAACTATACAAAGAGTTTTAGAAGGTACCATAATAAGTAGTCAGTGGTCAGTAGTCAGTGGGAGAGAGAATAACTCACCCCTAACCCCTCTCTTGCGAAGAGAGGGGGACAAGTGTTTGATAATTTGCATGTTAGCAATAAAATATTGGTTGATATTAGAAGAAAATAAATAATAAAAAATTTTAATTGTGTTGTACGATTTTGATAATTTGTCTGAATCATGTATAGTCGTCAGGATTCAGTCGCTAGGCATCAGTGGGAGAGAGAAAATGGTAACCCATAGGGGAATCGAACCCCTGTTACCAGACTGAGAATCTGGAGTCCTAGGCCACTAGACGAATGGGTCACACTATAATAATAATATAAAGAGAAATTAAAAAATAACCACGAGAGAATTTCTTCAATCGTGGTCTATATTTGGCGACCCCTAGGGGAATCGAACCCCTGTTGCAAGAATGAAAATCTTGAGTCCTAACCGCTAGACGAAGGGGTCATCTAGTCTTTAAGAATCAGTAGAAGGTGGTGAGCCTGGATGGACTCGAACCATCGACTCTCTACTTAAAAGGCAGATACTCTACCACTGAGTTACAGGCCCCAGCTACTCACTTATGATTTAGTTAAATCAAATTGCTATAGAAGGGGTTTTGTGTCAAGAAATTTTTCTAATAATTTTGTTTACCAAGTGCTATGTGATTGAATCGCAAGCAAATAATAATCGTAAAATAGTTGTTAGTTGTTAGTGAAGAAGTGTGCTAATTTTCGAAAATGGACAAAATGGACTATATAGACTATATGGACAAGATAGACAAAATAAGCAAATAGACCAAATAGTGGGCAGAGGTAACTCACCCCCGAACCCTCTCTTGCAAAGAGAGGGGAGTGTGAATAGAGAAGTGATCAGCGGGCTGTCGGCAGCAGAGAAGAGAAAGATTTGTTTGAGAGAGTAGTTGTTGTTAGTTAGGGAGAATCGACAACCTATCCCCGCCCCTTCCCTTTTAATAAGGGAAGGGAGTGAATGTAGGTGATGTATTCTGCCGTTAATAAATTGTGCGAGGATAAGGTTAGAGAATAGTTGTTAGTGAAGAAGTGTGCTAATTTTCAAAAATGGACAAAATGGACTATATAGACTATATGGACAAGATAGACAAAAAGACTATTAATCCGTAGATAAGCCACTGAAAAATACTTTTAGAGAATTGTTTTATACCCAATGGCGGTAATGAATAGTTGTTGAAATGCTGAAGGGGATTTTAATTATTCGGCATATTTGGCACTGAAGAAGCCGAGTAAGCTACCCAGAACTGCAGAGAAGAGGATGATAGGCAGTAAGCTTGCAGGTTCGGTTTTCATGACCAGCAGGAGGATGGGGATGATAGTTACTTCAGCGAGAACGAGACCTTTGAGCCAGCCTTTGATATTGGTTTGAATGAAGGGTAGAAGCATGCCGAGAATTACCCAGTGCATAAAAGCTGAGGCAGTGGCATAAGGATCCATATTTTGGATAAGCATGGGAATGGTATCGAGGATACCGGCAGCAGTACCGAGTAAAAAAGCGATAAAGAGTTTAGACATAAGACCTCCAATTTGAATTAAATAAAGTTTTAGCAGTAAATTTGTCAAGAACGTTAAAAATTTACTTGACAGGAGAAATTTGTAATAGTGAAATAGGATTGTTTCAGGATTGAGGAAGATAAGTAGCAGGAGGACGAATGAAGTATCTATTTATGTTATCGCTATTGTTGTGTGCAGGATTATTGATTGGTACGGATGATCTCCAATTTAATGATCAGCATAAAGGAATTGGAACGCCATATTACATGTGCAGGACAGTCAATCCAGAGACAAATCGGGATATCAGTTTTAATGTGGTAACACCCCCGACAGTATTGATGTTTAGTTATTGGGATTATTTTCCCGGCAATTATCGTGGAATCTTAGGCAAGAAGCAGATTGCACCTGGTGGTGGAACTTACTTTATCTATCAAGCTATGGAAACCAATCAGGCAGCATCCCGTAAATGTTATTACAGTTATTTGAACAATGATAATCAGTTATCAAGCGGACGAGTTAATCTGACAGAAATACGCCAGGGATATCCATCTTTAGTCATAGATCCAGTATCAAATGATCCACTGGTATTTTGGCATGGGCAGGGAAGCGGGAGTAAATTGAGTGTATTTATGAATTATGACAGATTTTCAGATTATAATGCACCAGGGCTTTGGTCATCAATGGAAATGATTATAGGTAATGGCAATGGCCCTGATGAGTTTATCTGGCCCAGTGCTTTTATTGGAGCATCGCCAATGGGACCGGATTTCAGGAGACTGTATGTATTTGGTCATAATGCTACAGCCGGAGCTGCCAGCAGTCCTTCTGAGAATGTGAAATTAGCATATACAGATTATAATGAGACTGTTTTTCAGGATATATCAGAATTCAATTGGACTATCAGAACGATACCTCAGTTAGATGATTATCACAATTGTGTTGAGTATAGAAGACCCAGCATGTCATTTTTTGTAGGTGAAAGCGGTTTGATCGGTTGTATAGGGTATGTGGCCGGAGATTCAATATATTCAGGGGTACATATGGTAACCTTGATCAATGAGAATTATGGAGAGGGTGATTTTGAATTATTCTCAGCAAATGAGTTTGAACTTGGTACGAATGTAAGTAATCCTATGAACTTTTTTAATACAACAGAGCAAATGTATTTTGCTCCAACCAATACAAGCTATACTAATGCAATAGTGAATCAGGATAAAGTACTTTTGACTCAGGCATGGGCTTTATCCACGAGTGGTGGCTATTATTGGAGTTTTACTTATGTGAAAAATTTGCAATTTGATTTAGTGACGCACGAGTTTAAACTATTGGATATATATCCGAAAGGTAGTGATCCTGCGATGGAGGATGACGGTCTGATCTATCTGCCCTGGGATGAGAATGGAGATGGAGAAATTGATACGGTCAATGAAGATCCGAATAATCCAGGGAATCCAATTCCTTCGATAGTAACAGGATGGCCATACTATTTCTGGGATTACAACGATGCATACCACGAGAACAATTTCCGTATTGTAGGAAGCAACACCAATCCAAATATAATGGCGACAGTTTGGCAGAGCAGTTTGAGATCAAAGAATTATCATGAATACAATGATTTGGATTATCAGGCTTGGGCAAATGTACCGGAAGTATATTTGGAATTCACTGTTGATGGTGGAGATCACTGGAGTCAGCCGGTAATTTTGAACAGTATAGATACTCCGGAAGTTTTTAATAATGTTATTCCGGAATATATATATCCTTGTGATCCGATAGAAATGGTCAATGATTCCACAGCGAGAGTAACCTTTATGTTTTCGGATGATAATGATTACGGTTCTTTTATCATGTCTAATGGAACAAATGTCGGAGCAGATATCAGCTATATGATTCTGGATTTCAATTTAGGTGCAATGAAATTATCTGAGAATGATGTTGAGTCCCAGCATTTGGGTACCTCACTGAATTTATCAAATTATCCGAATCCTTTTAATCCTCAGACAACGATCAGTTTTGATTTACCTGTACCAGGGAAAGCAGATCTGCAAATCTATAATGTCAAGGGTCAGTTAGTGAAAACCTATGCACGGGAATTCAGTGAAAGGGGTAGGCAAACATTTATATGGGACGGCAAGTCTGAATTTGGTGCAGAATCATCATCAGGAATATATTTTTACAGAGTGAGTAGTGGCAAGTTGAGTCAGACCGGGAAGATGATGCTTATTAAATAGTTGATAGTTGTTAGTGGTTAGTTGTTAGTGGAGCGAACTTTCGACAACCCATCCCCGGCCCTTCCCTTTTAGTAAGGGAAGGGAGTTAAAGCAGGTGATATATTCTGCTGGTGAAAATTGGTGTAAAAAGGAAAAACAAAGTTTTTTCAGCAAGTCCTTGCCCTTTTAAAGGGAAAGGATTTAGGATAGGGTTAAATAATAGTTGTTAGTGGTTAGTTGTTAGTTAAGGGAATTCATAAGCTTTCATCTAATCAGATAATCAAACCTAAAATTGAAGAAAAAATCTTCAGTAAATAAGGAGAAAAAATGAAGAAGATAATTTTTATAATGATAGTACTGGTTTTAGTGATGGCATGTACGAAAAAGGAGCATACGACGGCATTTGATCCGAGTGCGGATACCTTATCCTGGGCACCCATCAACATGAACATATATATTACCGATACAGGAGAAATAAAGTTATATTGGACAGACAGATGTGATCAGGAAACAGGCTTTAAAGTATATCGGAGAATTAATAGTGGTTCCTGGGAATTATTAGCTACTCTTCCTGCAAATACGATTCAGTATATTGATGGAGCAGTAAAAGTTAATTTACTGGAGTATCGGGTTTGTGCTTATATTGGTGATGTAAATTCCAGTGCAGAGGAGAATTCCATCGTTTTCAATCTGATCAGTCCTTCTAATCTTGTTTTGACACAGATTAATGAAAGCAGAATAGATCTGAGATGGCAGGATAATACAAATAAGGAGAAATTTTATAGAATAGACAGGAAAGTTGATGAGGGGGAATGGGTACTTAATTATGCCACAAATCCCGCAGACACGTTACACTTTTCTGATCTTAATGTGAGCTTAGGGCATCAATATTCATACAGAGTCTTTGCCAGATCTAATTTGCTTACTTCCGGTTATGTGAAAGATACTATTACGCTTGGAATTATGGCACCATCAAATTTACAATTGACACAGATAAATACAATTACAGTGGGCTTAAGCTGGGCTGATAATTGTACATTTGAGGATGGATATAAGGTGGAACGCAGTCTTGACAGTTTAATATGGCAGCAGATAGCTTCTTTGGGAGCAGATGCGGAAAGTTATACAGACGGGACTGCCAGAACGAATATGGTTTATTATCGGGTATGGGCGTATAAGGGAGCAGCAAGTTCAGCATATGCAGTTAATTTAATAAATCAGAATGTGCCTAATCCCACGAACGTAGTTATAACAACTCTAACAGCACAGAGCATTAAATTGACCTGGGATGCTCCTGCAGAAATAAACAGATTCAAAATTGACCGTAAGGTTGATAATGGAGAGTGGCAGAATATAGCTAATCCCACGAACACACCCAGAGTATATCTGGATAATAGTGTTAATTTGAGTCACCAGTATTCTTATCGGGTTTATGGTTTAACGAATTTGTTTACTTCGGGTTACGGGGAAGTAATTATCAATTTTAATTTGCATGAACCAGTAAATCTGGAAGTAACTCAGGCTAATGACCATGAGATTCATCTGGTTTGGGAGGATCTGACCAACCTGGAGTCGGGTTACAGGGTGGAAAAAAGAACAAATGGCGGGAATTGGGAGTTGGTGACAGATATGGCTGCTAATTCTAATGCCTACACTGATGAGTTCAGTAAGTATCAGACATATTCATATCGAGTATACTGTTTTTATGATATTTATAATTCAGATTATTCCAATGAAGTACAAATTACACCGACTGATCTGGATTATGTACCGGTACAGAACGGGACATTCAGTATGGGCGGAGCAGCAGATACGCCTGAAGATAATGAACTGCCGGTACACGAAGTGACGATATCCGGATTCTATCTGAGCAAGTATGAAGTTACCCAGGCTTTATGGTCACAAATTATGGGAAGTAATCCCTCAGAGTTTACGGGAGATTTACAGAGGCCTGTAGAACAGATAAGCTGGTTTGATGCTTTAAAGTTCTGTAATAAGCTTTCCATTTATCGTGGACTTACACCGTGCTACAGTATTAACGGTGTGACTAATCCGGATAGCTGGGCGGACGGATTTGCCCCGGAGTGTAACTGGGCAGCGAATGGATACAGATTACCAACCGAAGCGGAATGGGAATATGCAGCCAAGGGCGGTTCTAATCAACAGAATTTTATTTATAGCGGAAGCAACAGTCTGGATCAAGTAGGCTGGTATAATGGCAATGCGGGTAATACAACATTTCCGGTTGGTTTGAAAGATGTGAACACAATCGGTACTTATGATATGAGCGGGAATGTTTGGGAATGGTGTTGGGACTGGTATGGAGATTATACGGGTAATGCTCAGATTAATCCGACGGGACCGATAATCGGATCGAGCAGAATCGCCAGAGGTGGTGGTTTGTACGGATATGGAGTGGATGGAAGTTGGTGCAGGAACACGAACCGCGGGAGTGACAGTCCGGGAAGCGTAAATATGATCGTGGGCTTGAGACCGTGCAGAAACGTGAATTAATTATCAATTATTAATTATTAATGGGGGAGAAGGGTTCTGAAATTGCTGCAAGTAATATTTTAGTGAGGGCTTATGGATAAGTTACTGGTATTGGTTATTTTGTTAAGTATTGGATTCATAAGCCTTCAAGCTATTGACTATGAATTGTTTTCTATTGGTGAATTGAGGGATTATTATCTACTGGTAATGATAGAAAAATCTGATTCAACCTATGTACCTAAATGTATTGAAGTATTTATTCCAAAACCGCTAAAAAGAAGTACAGTAGGGGTAGAAAAATATAATGTACTAAAAGTAAACGATATTTATGACTTGTCTTTAACTGAAGCAGAATTTAGAGAAATTCCAGATTTTCACCATTATATGAAAGAATTTAGGGCGAGTGATAAAGTACTGGAAAATAGAATAAAACAATTTTATTCATACCCTGATGATCAGGATAATAAAAAGATGGGAATGGGAATAGCAGGGGTATTCCTTTATGAGCGAGATGGTCCTTGGATTCCTTTATGGGAAACTGATGGTGGAAAAATCACCAAATTTCTTTTACCATGCCATTTTACAAAGGACATAATCTGTCATAATTCGAAGTTGTATTATGTTTCTGATAGGGAGAAGAAGTAATTGAAGATAATCCAAACTGATTCTTGTAAAAGAGGCATTAAGATGCAGAATATACCATTTGGGTCATGGTTTAAGGATTCTCTCGCTATATGATTTGAACTTTTAAGAGGTGGAATATGGAGAATATTAAAACAAATACAGTGAAAATTAAAGAAAAATTGAAAATTGAGATTATAATATTTTTATTTTTGCTCTTGTTCATTTTGTCTTGTGAGGAAAGAGTTAACCCTTATGATTATGATTCTTGGGAAGGAGTATGGAACCCAACAGAATTAAATATAGTATCGACAGATTCTGGTTCAGTTCAGCTTACTTGGAAAGATAACTGTAATAAAGAAGAAGGTTTTAAGGTTTACAGGAAAATTGATGGAGAAAATTGGCAGTTAGTAGCTGTTCTTGCTCCTAATACGGCATCGTTTACAGATCGAGTGTTCAAGACTAGTCTGGTTTATTACAGAGTAGCTGTCTATATTGATTATTTAGAGTGGTATGTTGAAAATTCTGGTTCATTTGATATGGCTAATCCATCAGATTTAATTTTGAAGCAAGTAGGAGCTAGTGAAATTAGTCTTGAATGGAAGGACAATTCAATAATTGAGACCGGTTTTAGAATTGACCGAAAAATTGATACAAATACATGGGAGACAAATTATGATTCAACAGCATCCAATACTCATGCATATACAGATACATCAATAACAATCGGTCACCAATATACTTATAGAGTTTTTAGTAAAACACATATATTAACTTCAGGTTATACGGAAGCTGAAATATATTCGGAATTTAATCCACCTACAAATTTGCAATTAGTTCAACATAATTACACTACTATCAATTTAACATGGACTGATAACTGCAGTTTTGAGCAGGGTTTTAAAATTGAGCGTAGTCTCGACAGCCTTAATTGGCAATTAGTTGCAACAATCCCTGCTGATTCATGTAGTTATAGAGATGGTTCTGTGCGATCGAATAGAATATATTATAAGGTTTGTGCCTATTCTAATGGTAAAAATACAGATTATGCGATAAATTTGGTTGATCACAATCTACCAACTCCCATAAACTTTGCTTCTATTGTCTTGGGTGAAAATCAAGTTGTAGTTGACTGGAATTTAATAACCCCAAATTGTGACTATAGAATTGACAGGAAAAAGGGGAATGAAGATTGGCAGACTATCGCAAATTTATATAATAGCAGGCCTGGTTATTGCGATAATACAGCAATATATGGCAATTTATATTATTATCGCATTTGTACAGTAAGCAATTTTTTTACTTCAGGATATTTAGAAGGAAGCGTTCTTGTTCAATTACAAACTCCCAGTAATTTACAGGCAACCCAAATTAGTGCAAATAAGATAAAGATTCACTGGTATTACCCGTATTCTTATGGCCAAGGTTTTAGGTTGGAGAGAAAAATTGCCAATGGAGATTGGGCAATTGTTAGCACACTTCCGGATAATGTAGTCGATGCATATTTTGATTTTACAGAGTACATTTCAATGAAATTTAGAGTGTGCAGTTTTGATGGAACACATGTATCGGGATATTCTAATGAGGTACAGATAACCCCTACAGATCTGGATTATGTAATAGTAACGGGGGGATCTTTCAGTATGGGAGGGGTGGCGAATACGCCTGAGACTAGTGAATTACCTGTGCACGATGTTACGGTTTCCACTTTTTATCTGAGTAAGTATGAGATAACCCAGGAACTGTGGAAAAACACAATGGGAAATAATCCTGCGGAATTTACAGGTAATTTACAGAGGCCTGTAGAGCGGGTAAGCTGGTTTGATGCTTTAAAGTTCTGTAATAAGCTTTCCATTTATCGTGGACTTACACCGTGCTACAGTATTAACGGTGTGACTAATCCGGATAGCTGGGCGGACGGATTTGCCCCGGAGTGTAACTGGGCAGCAAATGGATACAGATTGCCAACCGAAGCGGAGTGGGAATATGCAGCCAAGGGCGGTTCTAATCAGCAGAGTTTTATTTATAGCGGAAGCAATAGTATAAATCATGTAGGCTGGTATGATGGTAATGCTGGTGGTACAACACACCCGGTCGGTTTGAAAGATGTGAATACGATCGGCACTTATGACATGAGCGGGAATGCTTGGGAATGGTGTTGGGACTGGTATGGAGATTATACGGGCAATGCTCAGATTAATCCGACCGGACCTATAATCGGATCGAGCAGAGTTGCACGAGGTGGTGGTTTGTACGGATATGGAGTTGACGGAAGCTGGTGCAGGAACACGAACCGCGGGAGTGACAGTCCGGGCAGTGTGAATATGATCGTGGGCTTGAGACCTTGCAGAAACGTAAACTAATTATTAATTATCAATTATTAATTATTAATGGGGGAGACGGATAGGCGGAGTTGGTGTTAGTACCAACAACTTAAATTCTTTCATTTTAGGGCAGAGTATTGAAGGACAAAATGGACTATATGGACTATATGGACTATATGGACTATATGGACTATATGGACTATATGGACTATA
>CAYQPF010000005.1:72137-87836 GCA_964419225.1 uncultured Candidatus Cloacimonadota bacterium
TGCAAATGTAAATGTAAATGTAAATTATGATAGTATTTGTAAAGAGAAAAAGTGATCAAAACCCGCAGGCAAGTATTAGGGAGCTAGTAAGGAGCTAGAGAGAATCTAAATTAGTAGAGAGTTGAAAGTTGAAGCAAAATTTTACAGCAAGAGAATAAATTAAAACAAGAATTAACTGGACACATCACAAGAAATAATTATAATATCCAATCTGATAAGCTGAGAAAAAGGGGTGAGTATGAATCTGGAAGAGTTGAATGCGTATTATGAGAAGTTTAAGTTTGGAGAGGATAATTTTCACAATTTAATGCAGAAGCGGGTTCGGGAGATCTTATTTGTTTCGACTTTTTATGATGCATTTATCTTTGAGCAGGATGGCAGATTATCGGAGCAGATTTTTGGTGAGTACCGGCAGTTGAATTTAAGTACAGCACCCCGGATCACGAGTGTTCCGACGGGTACAGCAGCATTGAAGAAGCTGGAGGAGTCGGAGTATAATCTGGTGATACTGATGATGCGGATCGGGGAGATGTCTCCCTTTGAGTTAAGTAAGATAATTAAGGAAAAGTATCCTGATTTACCGGTTTTATTACTGTTGAATATCCAGTCAGATCTGGCTGTATTAGAGGATTACAAGGCAAAATTGGATCACATAGATGATGTATTCATTTGGAATGGAGACACGAAGTTATTTTTAGCGATAGTAAAGAGTGTGGAAGACAAGTTGAATTTGAAGTATGATACTGAGAATGGAATGGTGCGAGTGATCTTGTTAGTGGAAGATTCCATATATTATTATTCTTTGTTTTTGCCTTTGCTTTATACTGAGATCATGAAGCAGACACAACGACTGATAGATGAAGAGTTGAATGAAACTAATAAGCGGATGAGGATGCGGGCCAGACCAAAGGTGATTCTGGTGCATAATTACGAGGATGCCTGGAAGTATTATCAGGAATACAAGGATTATTTGCTTTGTGTGATTTCGGATGTACGTTATAAGATGGAACAGGTTATTGATCCTGAAGCGGGGATCAAGCTGATCCGGAAGATAGTGGCGGAGAGTCCTGATATACCTGTGATACTGCAATCATCGGAGTTGGTGAATGAAACGAAAGCCCGGGAATTGAATGTGACTTTTCTGCATAAGAATTCCAAGAATATGCTACATGCATTGACGAATTTCATTATGGATAACTTAGGGTTTGGGCCTTTTATTTTTAGGGGAGAAAGAGGGGATCAGATTGGAGTGGCAGAGAAAATATCAGATTTTCAGGAGCAGTTAGCGAATATAAGTGATGAATCATTATTGTTCCATAGTAGGCACAATCATTTTTCGACCTGGTTGATCGCCCATGGGGAAATCCAGATAGCGAAAAGGATACAGCCTTTGACGATCAACGATTTCAGGGGTGTTACTTCATTGAGAGTTTACTTATTGAGTGTTTTTGAGGAAGTGAAAACAGGAAAGGGTAAAGGGAAGATAATCAACTTTGAGGTCAACAGTTTGAATCAGAAGAATCAGATTGTGAGGTTATCTGAAGGATCATTTGGCGGGAAAGGGAGAGGTTTGGCATTTTTGAATTCGATGTTGGCAACTATGGAGTATGAAACCAAGTTTGAAAAAGCACGGATTGTTATTCCTTCCACCGCAATTATAGGTACGAATGAATTTGATATGTTTTTGAGCAGGAACGGGTTCAATCTGAATCAGGTAAATCTGAGTGATGAGGAGATAGATCTTTTCTTTTTGCAGGGAGAGCTTTCAGAGTTGTTGCTGGAAAAGTTAAGAATTTACCTGGAGCAGAGTACACAACCCTTGGCGGTGCGGTCTTCCGGGTTATTGGAGGATTCACAGTCTCAATCTTTTGCAGGGGTTTACAGGACGTTTTTAATACCGAATAATTCTGTCGAATTGGAGACCAGGTTGAATCAGATTACGGATGCAATAAAGTTAGTATTTGCCTCAATTTTTTTAGAAAGTAGCCGCAAGTATATAGAGGGGATCAATTTTAAATTAGAAGAAGAGAAAATGGCAGTGATTATTCAGGAAGTTGTAGGAGAGAGGTACGGTGATCTATTCTTTCCGTTGATTTCCGGGGTAGCACAGTCCTATAATTGTTATCCGTCGGGAAGATTGAAGCATCAGGACGGAGTTGTCTCGATGGCTGTAGGTTTGGGTAAAAGCATTGTAGAACGGGAGAAGGTATATAGTTTTTGTCCAAAGTATCCCAAGGTGGAGTTTTTCCGTACGACAGAGATGGTGGAGAATAGTCAGCAGCATTTTTATGCGATAAATTGTGCACAGGAAAAATTTGATTTATCCAAGGGAGAGGATGAAACATTAGTAAGTATTGAAATTACAAAAGAATTTAAGAATTATTTTCTTAAGCCATTAACATCAATTTGGGATTATGAGAACAAGTATTTTGTAGATTCGGATTGGATGGAGGGACCCAGAGTATTGACCTTCAGGAATGTGACACATTTCAATAATCCTCCGGTATCAGAGATAGTGAGTGCTATTTTGGAGTTTGGGGAATTGTCGATGGGAGCACCAGTAGAGATTGAGTTTGCGATGTGTCATGATGAAGTAAGCAAAAAGTATGATTTTTATTTACTTCAGATCAGGCCTTTGACAGTTAATGAAGGTAGGACAGAGGTAAACTTGGAGGAAATTGAGAGAAGTGAAGTGATGTTAATTTCGAATCATTCTTTAGGAAACGGGGTAATAGAGGGTATTAAGGATGTGATTTTTGTATCGCCCGGCAATTTTGATAACACAAAGACTCTTGAAATGAAAGTAGAAATTGATTATTTTAACGAAAAAATGAAAAAAAGCGGGAAAAACTATATATTAATCAGTGAAGGGCGATGGGGTTCGAGCGACAGATTTTTGGGGATACCTGTGAAGTGGGGCAACATTAGTAAAGCGAAAGTTATTGTAGAAATAGTTTCTCAGAACAAGTATATAGAGGCGTCGCATGGAAGTCATTTTTTTCATAATGTAGTTTCGATGAATGTTGGTTATTTAACAGTATCCGCACAGAATACATCAGATCTATTGGATTGGAATTGGCTGGAAGCCGCTCCGATAGAGGAGAAGCTTAATTTTGTAACTCATGTAAGTTTTAGTGAATTCTTAGAGGTAAGAATTGATGGAAAAAAAGGAATAGCAGTGATAGTTAAGAGTTAAGAATTGAGAGTTGAGAGTTTGGGGGAAGGGACTAAATGGACAGAATAGACAGTATGGACATGATGGACAATAGGGAGAAATAAGGTCATTTTATCTGTGATGCAAAGAAAGATTGGGCTTTTGCAAAAAAGGTTTTGACAAAAAGAGTGCCTTGTCTTTTTTTTCCAATGGGTTTTTTTATTAATAAAAGGAGGAAAAACATGAGAAAAACACTAACTCTCATATTTGCGTTCATTTTTTTAGCAGTATCATTTATGTATGCTGCAGACGCAACTTTGTCCAAGGCAAAGAATAATTCTGCACAAAGCAGTTTATTTTCAAGAGACAGAGTCGAGACAGTAGTTTACCAGGAAACATTCGAAACTGGTATGAACGGCTGGACAAGCTCAGATGGTACCTTACCATTGAACAACTGGCATTTAGACAGTTGGAATGCATATGGCGGGACAGGTTATACATGGTGGATGGGCGATCCGGGAAATCATGGTTACTATAATCATCAGTATTTGGTTATGGATACACCTGCACTCACAGTTCCTGCGAATGGTCATTTAACTTTCAAGTTGAAATACAATATGGAAACTACAGCCGGAGCAACAGCTCCTTACAATGGTTGGGACGGTTGTAATGTTCGTATTTCTACAAACAATGGTGCTACCTGGACAGTAATTTCCGGAACACCAGCATATAATTCAACATCATTATATAGTTTTGGTGAAGAACATGGAGAAGGTCCAAACATCGCTGGTTGGGGTGGTTCAATTGCCAATTGGGCAGATGCAGACTTTAATCTTTCTACATATGCCGGACAATCCGTGAAGATCAGATTTGCTTTTGCATCTGATCCTGCTTCAGCTACAGATGATGATCCTGCACGTTTTGGAATGATGGTTGATAACATTGCTATAACTGGTTCTGATTTCAACTATGATTTCAATGATAACAATACACATGGAATCACTGTAAGCAGTATGGTTCCAATTGGTGGAGATTTATGGCACATCGCTGAAGACACAACAGCTCCATCACCAAATCATGCCGTGGCATGTCAAAATGATGCCGGCAGTTATAATACCAGTATGTTAAATTATCTTAATTCACCTTTCATCACCATGCCTGGTGGTGGCGATATCAGAGCAGATTTCTGGTTAAAGGGAAGTTGGACAGATCCTGATCAGGATAATCCTGATGCAACTACAACGATGTTAGATTATTTTGGTTTTGAAGTATCACCTGACTCAGGTGCAACCTGGTTTGCGATGAGTAATCCTTATGGTGATGCTGCAGATACAAACTTTGTTTATATCAGTGCCGGCGAAGAATGGTTAAATGCTGATGACAGTTATACAGGACTTGACGGATATATTTCTGATTATCATGGCTTACCATTATTATTCAGAGTATATTTTTCATCTGATGCTGATGCACCTAATGGTTGGGGATTATTTGTAGATGATTTCACAATTTATCATCAACAATATTTACCAGAACCTACAGATTTAACAGCTACTCTTAATCAAACCAATGTTAATTTAGCTTGGACAGCACCTCAAACAGGTGGACAAACCGGCTGGATCAATTGGGACAGTGGTGAAAACAGTGATTCTATCGGTTTAACCGGTGGTGGAAACTTTGATGTATCTGCTTATTTTTCAGCAGAAGACATGACACCTTATTCAGGTGGAACAATCACTAAGATCAAATTCTTCCCGAATTCTGAAACTTCAACATATACTTTGAAAATTTGGGGCGGACCTGCAGGAGCAACAGTTCTTCATTCACAAGCAGTAACAACATTTACAAATGCAGCTTGGAACGAAATCACATTAACAACACCTGTAGCTATTGAAATGGGACAACAATATTATATTGGTTATAACACAGTTCATCCAGCGACACAGTATCCTGCCGGAATCGATGCAGGTCCACACGTAGTTGGCAAAGGTGATATGATCAGAATGGGCGGAGGAGCCTGGGGTAGTGTTTATGATGCAAGTACCGGAGCTATTGATGGTAACTGGAATATTCAGGCTGAAGTAACAGCAGCTGGAAGAACATTCCCAGTATTTGCCGGAAGCAACACAGTACGTGTAGATAGACAACTTACCGGATTCAAGGTTCATCATTCAACAACAATGGGAACAGGATATACAATGTTGGCTGAATTACCAGCTACAACAACAACTTACACACATACAAATGCATCAACAGGCAGAAACTATTATGTAGTAACAGCTACTTATGATAATGGTGAATCAGGTTATTCCAACGAAGCGATGGCATTTGTTTTAGGTGCCGGTTTCCTTGAATTAACTAAAGATGACGGCACAAGTGAACAGGCTTTTACAATGACTTCCGGTGGTTTTATAGCTACGAAATATGAAGAACCTCTTGACAGTCTTAAGCTTACCAATGTCAAAGTATATATTGCACAGAAGATGAGTGCTTCTTTAAGTATAAAAGTATGGGACAATACAGGTACAAACGGATTACCTGGTGCGACCTTTGTTGCTTCACTTTCAATTCCTAATGCACAGCTTGTAGAAGGCTGGAACATATTTGATTTACCAGCTACGAATCAACCTCTTTTCGAAGATGGTGATTTCTATATTGGAATTCAATCCAGTGCAACATCGAACAAGATAGGTTTGGATACAAGTAATGCAGAAGCTACATATCAGAAAGTTGGAACACAGGCTTGGGCTCCTTTTGCAACTGGTGACATCATGGTTAGAGCAATAGTTCAGAAATTATCAGTTGGCAATGAAGGCTATGAAGAACTTGCTCCTGTGAAATTTGCAACAAGCAATTATCCAAATCCTTTCAATCCCAGCACAACAATTCAGTTCTCAGTTCCTTCTGAAGGAAAAGTAAAAGTAAAAGTCTATAACACCAAGGGTCAGTTAATTAACACATTAGCAAATGACACTTTCAAAGCAGGTACTCACAGAGTTAATTGGAATGGTATGGATTCTAACGGCAAGACAGTTGCCAGCGGATTATATTTCTACAAAGTAGAAACCAATACCAAGACAATAACCAGCAAGATGCTGCTTATGAAATAAAATCAATTAGGGCAGGCTTTCGAGTCTGCCCATATTTTTTTTAGATTTTCAATATAAATGTATCAGGAGACAAAATGAAAAGAATCTTAATCTTACTAGCGATATCATTAATAATGTTATCTCTATCGGCTTTAGAAAGATTTAATCCCCAACACTCCTATCCGAATATTCTCGTAGTATGCTTTGATGCAAATGCGGTACACAGTAAAGTGGGCGACATTAAGGCAAATTATGATAATGGAATTTTACAGATAGGTTTAAAGAATTTCGACAGATTGGCCAAAAAATACCAATTTACGAGTATGGAACAAGTATTTCAAGTTAAGGACAAAGAGTGGAGTGATAATGGTGTTTATCCCATGAATGTCTTTAAGATCAAACTTCAGGATAATTCTGTAATCGAAAGTGCTTTAGAAGATTTGTTAAAAGACAAGAATCTTCTATTTGCAGAATATGATCCAATTCTTTATTTATCATATGTTCCAAACGACCCCTCAGTAACCAATGAATGGCATATCAATAAGATCAAGGCATATCAGGCTTGGGATTATGTCAGAGGTGATACAACAGTGGTAGTTGGTATTGTAGATTCCGGTGTTAAGTGGAATCACCCGGATCTTAAGGACAATATTTGGATCAATTGGGCTGAAATGCCAGGGCATACGATCAATTGGGCGAATGGGACTATTACAGGCGATGGCGACAATATTGATAATGATAATAATGGTAAGGTTGATGATCCTATTGGTTGGGATTTTTATGCGACAAGTTCAACACAGGACAATAATCCATTTCAGAGCAATGTCAACAATGATCATGGTACCCATGTTGCGGGTTGTGCAGCAGCAGTTGGAGATAATGGGATCGGAGTAGCCGGGCCAGGAATGCATGTAAAAGTTATGGTAAGTAAGCATGCTCCGACGAATACCGCAGCTACTTCAATATATAATGGTTATTCAGGAATCACATATTGTACAGATTCAGGAGCCCCGATAATTAATTGCAGTTGGGGTGGAACAGGCGGATCGGGCCAAGCTAACACAGCATGTAATTATGCATATAATCATGGATCGTTAGTATTTGCAGCAGCAGGTAATGATGGTTGGGAAAATGTGGGAGCTCATGCATCATATCCTTCAGATGCAACAAATGCAGTTTGTGTGGCTTCAACGAATCAGTCCGATCAGAAATCTGATTTTTCAAACTATGGAACGGGAGTAGAGATTTGTGCACCCGGAACCGGTATTTATTCGACAATTATAGCGAATAATGGTTATGCAAGTTTTGATGGAACTTCGATGGCTTGTCCTGTTGCATGTGGAGTAGCATCTTTAATAAAGACTGTTCATCCGGAATATACACCGTTACAGTTAAGAGAAAAAATAATGTCAACATGTGATCCAATAGATGATGTAAATGATGAGCTATATTGGGGCAAATTAGGAGCAGGCCGAGTTAATGCATATGCTGCGGCAATGTCTGATCAGATTCCTGATTTTTATCTTGATACAGAGGCAGGAATAGTATTAACAGAGCTTGACGGAGATGGAGATAATGTGCCCAATCCAGGCGAGTTGATCAAGATAGATATCAGTGTAGGAAATAATATTAACTGGTTATTTGCAGAAGGAATTGAAGCACGTTTGAGATGTCATGCTCCCGGAATCACAGTAACAGATTCAGTAGCTTCATATCCGGATCTTGATGGTGGGATATCTTTTTGGAATATTCAACCCTTTAAATTCACATCTGACCAGAATTTGGTTAATCTCACAATACCTTTTGAATTAAATATCAGTGCTAATCAGGGTGCACAACACACTTATCATTACAACAAGAGTTTCTATTTTACAGTAACTCTATCCATGATGCATAGTGGCTGGCCATTTAGTAATGGTGGTCTTTCTTTGAGTCCGTCGGTTATTTATGATATAAATAACGATGATTTGAATGAGGTTATATTTGGAGATGCTGCGGCTAAGATTCATGCACTTAAGAATGATGGTACAGAGATTACCGGATTTCCTGTTGTATTGGCAGGCAATGTATCCAGTGCAGTAGCGATAGCAGATTTAAATAATGATGGGACTGAGGAAATTATTGCCGGAGCCGGGAATAATTTGTATGTAGTTTCTGCAACCGGAAGTATTATCGGGCAGTATGCAGCTGGAGCACAAATTAAAACTTGTCCTGCAGTAGCAGATATGGATGGAAATGGTTCGAAGGAAATAGTTGTAGTTACCATGAACAATAAAGTACATGTCATCAACAATGATGGTGTAACCGCATATCCAAATTTCCCTGTTACACTTGATGGACCTATAGCTGCTCCTCCTGCAATCGGTTTGATTGATGGTGATAATTTTAGAGATATCGTTGTTTGTACAGGACCTGGCAGAATTTATGCGATTTCTTCTACTACGGGAGCAACTTTAACAGGTTGGCCATATAATTTGGGCAGCAACAGTTGGGGCGGAGCTATCATTACCAACTTTGATGCAGATGAACAAGCAGAAATTATTGTAGTATCAGGTGCAGCTTCAAATGCTTCTATGGTGGTTTTAAATCATGACGGAACAATACAGAATTCGATGATCATTCCTGCAGCAGGTCCCAAAGGTACTGCAGCGATGGGTGACATAAATTATGATGGTATTGCAGAATTTGTATTTGTTACAGCTAATGGAACCATATACTGTTTGAATAATAATCTGCAAACTTTAGAAGGATTCCCAATTGCTATGGGCAAAGCTGTGGAATCAAGTCCGATCATTGGAGATATTGATGGTGACGGACAGCAAGAAATCATAATAGGTGATGTAACCAACTATATAAATGCTTACAAACCTAGTGGACAACAGGCAGCTAATTTCCCGATTTATGTTGGATCACCTCAAAAGATCAGTGCTGCTATCGGCGTTTTAGATCCAGGCCAGCCACAGAAAGCTGATTTAGTTTTCCCTAACAATACAGATTATCTTTGTTTAGATTACAAATCTGCATGTGGTGCTTTTAATTGGCCTATATACAGATTGAATCCTCAACATACCGGTAATACCTTTGATACACCAGTATCTTCCAGTGATCATGTAATTCCTGTATTTGCAAACACATTACAGAAGAATTATCCTAATCCTTTCAATCCTGAAACTACTATTGCTTATTCATTGAAAGATGCAGGCATGGTTGATTTGACCGTTTACAATGTAAAAGGACAAATGGTTAAGAAACTTGTTGCCGGAACTCAAAATCCGGGAGCTCACAGTGTTGTTTGGAATGGTAAAGACAGTCAGAACAAGGGAGTTGGCAGTGGTATTTATTTCTATAAATTAACTACTAAGAACTTCCAATCAGTTCAGAAAATGATGCTGATTAAATAATTATTAATTATTAATTATAAATTATTAATTGAAAAGGGTGCAAGAGATTGCACCCTTTTTTTTGATAAATACTGAGAATTGTTTTTGGCTAATCGAGTAATAATCTTTTTTAGAATCAATTCAGATAAACAAACCGACAAACAAATATTAACGTACGCTAAAAAAAACTTGCAAAAATAAGTAGATGGAAAAGAGTGACTTTCCATCAGGTAGTCTGAAATTTTTTGCATTCAGGGAGCAAATATGGGACTAAAAACCTTTATGGGGGGAGTACATCCTCACGACAGTAAAGAATTTTCCAAGAACGCTCCGCTAGAAAACTTTCCTTTACCTAAGAGAGTGGTTATCCATTTATCACAGCATATTGGAGCACCATCTCAGCCGATAGTAAAAGTAGGGGATGAAGTTCTAACGGGACAAAAAATCAGTGAACCAGGGGGGTTCGTTTCAATTCCGATGCATGCCTCCATCAGTGGAAAGGTCAGTAAAATAGATCGTTTTCCACATGCTTCGGGTACAATTCAAACAGCCATCGAGATAACAGGAGATGGCAATGACAAGTGGATCGAGTTGACAGATGATGCGAATTATTTTAATTTATCTGTCGAGGAAATGAAGAGCCGTATAGCGGAAGCCGGGGTATGTGGAATGGGTGGAGCAGGATTTCCGACCCATGTGAAATTATCACCACCTGCAGACAAGCCAATTGACACAATTATCCTCAATGGTGTTGAATGTGAACCTTATCTAACCTCAGATTACAGATTAATGCTGGAGAGGGGTGAGGATATTGTTAAAGGTTTAAAGATCATCATGAAGGTGGTTAATGCTGCCAACGGGATTATCGGAATCGAAGCCAACAAGCCGGATGCCATAAAAAAAATGGAAGAACTGGTTAAAGGCGAAAGCAATATCAAGGTTGTTGGATTGAAACTGAAGTATCCTCAGGGTGCTGAAAAACAGTTGATATATGCAGCGACCGGCAGAAAGGTTCCCAACAAGGGCGGATTACCCATGGCGGTAAAGGTTGTGGTCCAGAATGTGGGAACAGCAGTAGCAATTTATGAAGCAGTCAGATTTAAGAAACCTCTGATTGAAAGAGTGATCACGATTACCGGAAGCATAGTAAAAAATCCCAAGAATCTTGTAGCAAGAGTAGGGACACTATATTCTGAGTTGGTTGATTATTGTGGTGGTACAACCCAGGAAATAGGGAAAGCCATTTCCGGTGGACCGATGATGGGTTTTGCTCTGTTTACTTTGGATGCTTCCATGACTAAAGGAAGTTCCGGAGTAGTATTAATGAGTGCCAAGGAAGCTGTAAAAGATGAGGAGCATACATGTTTGCATTGCGGGCATTGTATAGATGTATGTCCAATGAATCTTGTACCCAGTTATATTGGTTCCGGAGTTAAATACAATGATTTTGAAATGGCAGAGAAAGCTGGTGCAATGGATTGTATCAAATGCGGGTGTTGTGCATTTGTTTGTCCGGCACATATCAAGCTGATACAATGGATAGATATAGCCAAGCTCAAAATTACTGAAATGCAGAGAAAAAGAACCAACACATAGAACGGAGGTCTTATGAATAATATTTTTGCAGTTTCCGCTTCTCCGCATTTACATGACCGTACCTCTGTATCTTATGTAATGTGGCAAGTGGTCTTAGCTTTAGTTCCGGCCTTGATGGCCAGTGTTTATTTCTTTGGGATCAATGCATTATTACTGACTATTTATAGTGTAATAGCAGCAGTCTTAACCGAAGCGATAATACAGAAATTTCGTGGGAAACCTATTTCCATAAGCGATGGAAGTGCTGTAGTAACAGGTATTCTGTTAGCTTTCAATCTGCATTCTGCTTCACCCTGGTGGTTGGTAGTGGTAGGTTCGGTATTTTCTATTGCAATAGGTAAGCATATTTTTGGCGGGTTGGGTAATAATCCCATGAACCCTGCCTTATTGGGAAGAGCATTTTTATTGGCTTCCTGGCCAACATTGACAACTTCAGGCTGGCCCAAAACAGCATTAAATTCTATTAACGGGATATCTCCCGATATTATTCCGGCTACATATACAAAAGCACAGAGCTTGATCACGACAGCAACACCGCTTAAAGTAGCACAGACTCTGAGAGACTCATCTTTTGTGAATACTATCACTACCAATGTAGAAGAAAGCAAAATTGCTGCCCATACTATTTTTAATCAACTTGCTGATCCATCTGTTCTGCAGACATTATTCTGGGGCAACAGAGGCGGTTGTATTGGGGAAGTATCAGTAATTGCGTTATTGATTGGTGCAGCCTGGTTATTATGGAAACACATAATCGACTGGAGAATACCTGTCAGCTATATTGGTACAGTATTTGTTCTTACTTATATTTTTGGTGGTATTGACGGATTATTTACAGGAACCTTTTCACTTTCATTGTTCCACATCATGGCAGGTGGTTTAATGCTGGGAGCCTTCTTCATGGCCACGGATATGGTTACTTCGCCGATGACGAAAAAAGGGAGACTTATTTTCGGTTTCGGTGCGGGTGTGATTTTAGTGGTCATACGTTTAGTTGGCGGATATCCGGAAGGTTGTTCCTATTCGATATTGATCATGAATATGGCAGTGCCGTTAATTGACAGATTCACTATGCCAAAACCATTTGGGGAGGTGAAGAAATGAGTAATTATATAAGATTAGGATTTGTTCTTTTACTGATTTGTGCAGTAGCAAGCGGTATTTTAGCTTATGTGAATTCAATAACCGTTGATAAAATTGCTGCTAACAAAGTGCTGGAAAAGGAACAGGCAAAAAAGGAAGTATTACCTTTAGCCACAACTTTTGTGGAAGATTCAACATCTACAGGTTTCAAATTTTTCACAGCAATGAGTGACAGTGGTGATGTTGTGGGTTATGTTTTCCTGGCTATTGGTTCAGGTTACACCAAATCGGTTCCTATAGAAACAATGGTTGGTTTGGATATTAACTTTAAGATTATAAACATAAAAGTAATTAAACAAGTTGAGACACCTGGTTTAGGTGATGATTGCAAAAAACCATCTTTTGCTCAGAAGTTTATAGGTAAAATGAAAGATGATCTGCTGGTTGATAAAGATGGCGGGAAGATCGCCAGTATCACTGGTGCGACTATTACAACCAGAGCCGTTACAAATTCTATCAGAAAGGGTGTTGAAGAAATAGAAAAAGGTCTCACTCCCAAAGCATGCCCAGAATGTGTACAAGACACTTTGGCTGCAGGGAAGTAGGGGGGAATATGACATCTTTTAAAGCACTTACAAATGGTTTCATAGTTGAAAACCCGATATTTGTTATAGTACTGGGTATGTGTCCTGCACTTGCAGTGACCACATCCCTTATAAATGCACTGGGTATGGGTATTGCGACAGCCTTTGTATTGGTCTGTGCCAATGTCTTGATCTCAGTTATCAAAAGCATTGTTCCCGATAAAGTAAGAATTCCTTGTTACATAGTAGTTATAGCAGCATTTGTGACGATTGTAGATTTATCAATGCAGGCATATACACCGGATTTGAGTAAGAGTTTGGGTATTTTTATACCTCTTATTGTTGTAAATTGTTTACCCTTGCAACGTGCGGAAGCTTTTGCAGGAAAGCAGAATATCTGGTTGTCATTCCTTGACGGGATTGGCATGGGTGTAGGTTTTACTATTGCTTTAGCTTTAATTGGAGTTATCAGAGAAATATTAGGAACGGGTTTGTTAGGAGCAGGTCAATTAGGACCACTGACATTACCAGGAATTCAGGTATTACCTCATGCATATTCTGCAAGTCCCATGTTGGGTGCAATATTAGCTCCTGGAGCTTTTTTAACGATGGGCTTCCTGATGGCTATTATCAACAAACTCAAAGCTAAGTACGGAATCGCTTGAGATATGGGAGTATAAGATATGGATTATATAACTCAAATTTTCGTAATGGCTATAACAGCTATTTTTGTGCAAAATATTATATTGGCAAGATTCCTTGGTCTTTGTTCTTATCTGGGTGTATCCAAAAAACTTGAAGATGCTTTCGGAATGGGTATGGCAGTAATATTTGTTCTGGTCATGGCATCTGCGATGACCTGGATGATTCAATACTTTATCCTCGTACCTCTTAAACTGGAATACTTGCAGACTATTGCCTTCATTCTGACAATTGCCGTATTGGTTCAATTTGTGGAGATGGTTATACAAAAAATGGCTCCGGCACTTTATAAAGCACTTGGTATTTACTTACCTTTGATTACCACTAATTGTGCAGTGCTGGGTATTGCTATAATAAACATTCAGGCAAAATTACCAAATGGAAAGTCTTACAACTTTTTAGACAGTGTTTTTAATGCCTTGTTCTATGGTTTAGGCTATACGCTTATTATGATTCTTATGGCTGGTATCAGAGAAAGACTCGCCAAGAAAGAAACACCTCTTGCTTTAGAAGGATTCCCGTTGGCAATGCTAATCGGCGGGTGTATGGCTTTGGCATTTTTGGGTTTCTCAGGTTTAAAGGTTTAGGAGGCCATTATGATGATGTCTGTATTATTGGCAGCTGGTGTGATTGGCGGACTTGGTCTGATTTTTGGACTTGTTTTGGCATACGCGTCCCAAAAATTTCATGTAGAAGTTGATCCTAAAATCGTTGAAGTAATTGCTGCTTTACCGGGTGCAAATTGTGGTTCCTGCGGATTTCCCGGATGTGGCGGATACGCTGAAGCAATAGTCATGAAGGGTGCAGCAATAAATGCTTGTTCTCCTGGTGGTGCTGAGACTGTAAAGAAGATTGCCGTAGTGATGGGCCAGGTTGCTACAACTTCAGAGAGAAAAGTTGCACGTATTCACTGTCAAAGCGGTGGAAAAAAGAATACTTTCTTCCGTTATGATTACCAGGGAATTCCTACATGTAAGGCGGCTATACTGGTTACCGGCGGACCTAACCTTTGTAATTATGGTTGTGTATTTCAGAATGACTGTGTAGCTGCATGTTTGTTTGATGCACTCAAAGTAGATGAAAATGGGATGAGAATTGTTGATGAAGACAAGTGTACCGGTTGCGGTTTATGTGCTAAAGCATGTCCGCGTAAATTAATAGAAATTGTTCCAATCAGTAAGAAAGTGCATATTCTTTGTTCTTCCAGGGATAAAGGTGCAGAAGCAAAGAAGCTTTGCGGGAATTCAACAGCATGTATCTCCTGTACAATGTGTGTAAAAAAGTGTCCTGTTCAGGCCATTACAATGATGGACAATCTTGCAGTGATAGATTATGAAAAATGTATTACCTGTGGTTTGTGTGCAACTGTTTGTCCGACGAAGGCAATCGTTGATAAAAAAGCTCCTCGTAAGAAAGCAGCAATTATTGACGAAAAGTGCATTGGATGTACGATTTGTGCTAAGGCATGCCCGGTACAATGTATTACGGGTGAGTTGAAACAGGTGCATGTGATCGATAAGGTTAAGTGTATCGGTTGTGAGATTTGTTTCAATAAATGCCCTAAAAAAGCAATTGTGATGGGATAAGAATATCGATAAATGATATTAATAAAGGCGGTCGTTTGACCGCCTTTTCTGTAATTTGTTTAACTGATTGATTGCTCGTAAGTTATTAATAATTATTTCGAAAAATAGGTACGGACAGCTTTTTTGCCTTCATTGAGTTTATTGTTAACAGAGGATGTTTTGCTACTGTCTGAAATATTCAAAGATGTTAGGAGTAATTTACTGGAACCACTTGTAACAATGTTAAAATTCATAATATTAAGAGTTACAGAATCCCATGTTTTGCTGGGGAAGGTATGACTTCTGTCTGTGGTAGCCAGAACTTTGCTGTAGGAACCGCCATCTTCACCTTCTTCATAATCACCCATAGCATATTGAGTGTTAACTGATCCGTTATAGGCCCAAGTCATTACAGGAGTAGATGGGTTTGTGTTGTCAACATTGTAACTGGTAAGTCTGGGGCAAGTTTTAATGGTTGAGTCAAAAGTTACACCATCAATTATGACATGAATGGGGTAGGCTGTATTTTGAGAAATACCGGGAAGTTGA